>JBKCXA010000137.1:0-14217 GCA_046316935.1 Prosthecobacter sp. | reverse complement strand
TTGGCCGTCGCCGACTTCCCTTTGAAGGAAACCGTCACCTCCGCGCCCGCGTCCGCCTTGCCCCAGATCGCCGCGGCACGCTCGCGCTGCAAAACCATGTGATCCGAGAAGAAATGCGGCACGTTCAGCTTCGCGAGAAGTAGCGACGGCGAGAGAAGGAGAAAAGTGAGGATGCGTTTCATGGACTGGACGCTGCAAAACGACGGCCTCATAGCCCATGTTGCCCGCATTTCACGGCTTGAGCGCCGAGGGATTGCATACCAGGACCTCATGCTCGCCAAAGCGCTTTAGATGCGCCGGGGCATTGGAAGGCGTGAGCAGGTAGTTTTTGCCCTTGGGATAGTAGCTGCGGAAAATGCCCAAAGCACCTCCATCAAAGGCTCTGCTGCTCCATTTGCACTCGATCACATCCACCTCATCGCGCTGTCGGGGCAGGACGAAGTCGATCTCGCGTCCTTGCTTGTCACGCCAGTAATGCAGTGGAGCGTCGGGGAAATGAGCCTGGAGATGCTCCAGCACGAGATGTTCCCACAGCGGGCCGTAGTCCTCCTGGCGCAGCGGTTCCCAGCCGCGGACGAAGCTTACAAAACCGGTGTCAAAAGCGTAGATTTTCGGCTGCTTCACCAGCTCGTTCATGCCTCCGCCGTGAAACGGCCGCAGCAAGGTCAGGGCCTGGGTAATCTCCAGAGCGCTGACGTGGCTCTCCACGGTTGGGCGTGTGATGCCGAGCGCGGTGGCCGTTTTGGACACATCAAACTGGCCGCCGCTTTGTTTGATCAGGTATTCAAACAAGGCGTTGAAGCGGTTCATGTCGCGGAAGCCGAAGAGACGCTGGATGTCGCGGGCGAAAAACGAGTCGAGCCACTCGCGGTAGAAAGCAGGCATCTTCGAATTCGCCAAGAGCGCGGGCGGCAGCCCCCCATGCGAGAGCCGCTGCTCCAGCGGAACTCCAAAAGACTCCAACTCATCCCAAAGCACTGGCGTTAGATGGACGAGCCGCTTTCGCCCGGTGAGCGTGTCTCGGAATTTTTTACTCGCTGCGAGCGTGGACGATCCCGTGGCAAGGATTTTGAGCTTTGGAAAAGCATCCGCACCGATTTTGAGCACACGGGCCGGATCGCGGAGTTGATGAATCTCGTCAAACACGACGACCGGCTTCGTGCAGCCACGATAAAACAGCTCCGGGTCGGCCACGACGTCCTCGGTCGAAGGCAGATCGCAGTTGAGGTAGTGCACCTGGTCGGCGCCGAGACTGTCGGCCAGTGTCGTTTTGCCGACGCGACGCACCCCGCAAAGCCATGCGATAGGAGCCTCTGACCAGGAGGAGTGAAGGCGCTGAAGCCAGAAGGGGCGCTGAATCATGCTTTTATACTATACAAATGGTTAATCTATTTGTATAGTGCAGAATCGCGCGTCAACGCGGCAAACCTACACAAACAAACCGTCCAGCGTGCCAGTGCTCACATTGTTGAAGCTCGTCGTCTCCACGCCGAACTGCTGCGCCAGCGTGAGATGTAGATTCGCCAACGGCGTGCCCTTATCGAAAGACGCATGCTGGCCTGTCTTCACGCGCCCCTGGCCTTTGCCGAGCAGCACCAGCGGCAGGTCTTCTTTAATGTGGCCGTTGCCGTCCTTCATCTCGCTGCCGTAGAGCACGACGCTGTTGTCGAACAGTGAGCCGTTTCCTTCGTCGATGCCGCGCATCTTCGAGACGAGGTAATGCACCTGCTGCGCATACCAGCGGCTCACGGTGGTGTATTCCTTCACCAGCGCCTCCTGGTTCTTGTGATGGCTCATGCCGTGATGATCATTCTTCACGCCATCGAGGAAGGTGAAATTCTGCCGCGAGAAGCCGTGCGCACTCATGAAGGTGGCCACACGCGTCGTGTCCGTCTGCAAAGCGAGCACCATCAGATCGAGCATGAGCTTCATGTGCTCGTCCTTGCTCATCGGGATGCCTGCGGGCGGCCGTTTCAGCTCCGGCGGCGTCAGCGGCGACCACTCGGGCGCGGGCGGATTCATCGTGCGCTCGATTTGCTGCTCCACACCGCGCACACCTTCGAGATACTCGTCGATCTTCTCCTTGTCGCGACCACTGGCGATCTTTTGCAACGCCTTCGCGTCCTCCAAAACGAGATCCACCACACTGCGACGGTTCTCTGCCGCCCGCCGAGCCTCCGGCGACGACGGATCGCGAAACAACCGGTCAAAAGCCGCTCGCGGACTGATCTCCGGCGAGATGCGCTGCGTGGCACTGCTCCACGAAATCGTGTTCGCCAGCGCGATCGGATCATCACCCGCCATGCCTTGTCGTGGAGGCTCCGTACCGAGCTCGATACTCGCAAACCGCGTTCCCTTACCAATCTGCCGCGCGATCACCTGATCCACCGAAATGCCGTTCACGCCATTCTCGATGGCCGTGCCCGTCAGAAACGCCCCGGTGAGCTTCACATGCCCTTTGCCGCAACTGTCGATCCCGCTCAGCACGACCATTTCGTTCTTAAAATCCGCCAGCGGCTCCAAAATCGGCGACAGCGCAAAATCGCGGCCTTTGCCCGTCACATCCCAAGCCTTCGGAAACACCCCGTTTGGCTGGAAAAAGGTCACAAAGCGCCTCGGCGGCAGCTTTTGAACCGCCCGAGCCTTCGGCGTCATGATTTCGAGCCATGGCAAAGCCAGCGTGGCTCCGATTCCACGAAGAAGAGTGCGGCGTTCAATCCGGTGTGACATACGCGTGGGTAACGAGGGCTGCGGTGGCTAGCTTGCAGCCCTCGAAAACTCGTTTGCTTCCCGGCGGGCCTTGCCATCATGGGCGCTCTTTCACGCCATGACCTCAGATATCGCCTCAGTCGCCGCCAGCCTCGGCATCTCGCCGGATCACCTCAGCTTCTACGGCCGCGACAAGGCAAAAGTCAGTCTCGATGCCCTGAAGACGGGTCAAAAGAAGGGCAAGCTGATCCTCGTGTCCGCGATCACGCCGACGCCTGCGGGCGAGGGCAAGACCACGGTCTCCATCGGTCTCTCACAGGGTTTGAAAAAGATCGGCCAGAGCGTGGCCCTGGCCCTGCGCCAGCCCTCGATGGGTCCGGTGTTCGGTCGCAAAGGCGGCGCGACAGGTGGTGGCAAGAGCACCGTGCAGCCCGCGCAGTCGATCAACCTGCACTTCACCGGCGACTTCCACGCCATCACGAGCGCGAACAACCTGCTCTCCTCGGTCATCGACAACGAGCTCTTCAACGGCGCCTGCCGCCTGAAGCCCGAAGGCGTGCTGTGGAAGCGTGTCATGGACATGAATGACCGGGCACTACGCCACATGCGCACGAGCGCCGGCAAGCCCACCGAACGTGCGACGGGCTTTGACATCACCGCCGCGTCCGAGGTGATGGCCATCCTCTGCCTCAGCGAATCGCTCGCGGACCTCCGCGCACGGCTCGAGCGCATCGTGGTCGGCTTCACGCCGGAGGGCGAGCCGGTCTTCGCCAAAGAATTCCGCGTCACCGGAGCACTGATGGCCCTGCTGCGCGATGCCTTGAGCCCGAACCTCGTGCAAAGCGTGGAAGGCGTGCCCGCTTTCCTGCATGGCGGCCCGTTTGCGAACATCGCGCACGGTTGCAACAGCGTGCTCGCCACCCGCATGGCGCTGGCGCATGCCGACTTCGCAGTCACGGAGGCTGGTTTCGCCTTTGACCTCGGCGGGGAGAAATTCATGCACATCAAGTGCCGTCAGAGCGGCCTCGCGCCGGAGGCCATCGTGATCGTCGCCACCGTGCGTGCGCTCAAAATGCATGGTGGAGCCGCTTTGGACCAGCTCACGCAAACCGACACTGCCGCGCTCTCGCGAGGTCTCGACAACCTCGCCGCGCATCTCGACAGCGCCGCGAAGTTCCAGCGGCCCGTCATCGTGGCGATCAATCGCTTCACCAATGACCACGAAGACGAACTCGCCCTCGTGCATGAGTTGTGCAAAGCCCGCGGCGTGCCCTGCGCCACCGCGAATGTCTTCGGCGAAGGCGGTGATGGTGCCGTGAAGCTCGCCGAAACCGTGCTCGCGGCCCTGCCGAAGGAATCGAAGCCTCTGCCGATGCTCTACGATGCCGCCGAGCCGGTGGAGAAGAAGCTGCATGCCATCGCCACACAGGTTTACGGTGCCGACGGCGTGCAACTCACCGACGAGGCGAAGGCGAAGCTGGCTCTGTTTGCTCGCAGCGGCTTCGACAAGCTGCCGCTGTGCATGGCCAAGACGCAGGAAAGCCTCTCCGACGACGCCAAGAAGCGCGGCCGCCCCAGCGGCTTCACCATCACCGTGCGTGATTTTGAGATCAGCAACGGCGCCGGCTTCCTCGTGGCCCTCACCGGCACCATGATGCGCATGCCCGCCTTGCCGAAGGTGCCCTCCGCCGAGCGCATCCAGGTGAGCGAGAGCGGTGAGATCAGCGGGATTTGAAGCCAAAAGCCTCCCCAATCATGCCCTCCAACTGGTTCAAAGAGCTTTTTCAACTGGCTCAAGCACCTCAAGGCGGCATGAGATGGATGTGGTTTGTTTGGCTGGCGGGCATGGCCCTGCTCATGCTACTCATCGTCAGGCATCCTCAGAGCGAAATAGAAGCTCTGGCGAAAAATTTGTGCCCGGCCCATCCGCACCTTCCACTTCCCATCGTGATGCACCAAGGGTTGGCGAGATTTGCAGGATATGCGTTCGCCATCACGCTGCTTTTTGGCGTCATCGCGATTTTCCGGCGCTCCGAGGCTGTGGTGCTGCTGCCGCTTGCGGTCGCAGTGAGCTTGTCGTTTTTCGCTTTCCATACATTTGCCTATTCCAGATTCTTTACCGAGTGGCTGCGTGCCGGTGGGCCAGCCCCTGCCGCGGCCAACCCAAAGTAATGGCGTGTGAATTCACCGCCTCACTCCGGCCAGATGATCGTGATGACGAGCTCCCAGGCGCGGTTGTTGATGCACCAGATGATGAAAGCCACAAAGAGCAGGCTCATCAAAGTGAGGTGGATCAGACAGCCAGTTCCACATCCCATGCTTTCGCGCTGGCGGGCGTAGCGGGTGAAGGACTGTCTGAAATGCGGCATGTGTCGGAAGCTGGCTTTGGCGGCGGCATTTGCACGCGGCAAATCTTGCCGCGAGGCACTTTCCAAGCCAAGTGTGTCGCGATGTCCGACCGCCTTTCCGAGTCCTCCGCGCCCGTGTTTGAAGCACGCGGTTTACGAAAGGTATATCACACGGGCGAGCTGGATGTGGTGGCGCTCGCAGGCGTGGATCTGAGTCTGAATGCTGGGGAGCTGACAGTGCTGCTGGGTGCCTCTGGCAGCGGTAAATCCACGCTGCTGAACATCCTCGGCGGTCTCGACACGCCCACCGAGGGTGATTTGCGCTACAAAGGCTGGAGCCTCACGAATGGCGATGAGCGGACGCTGACACTCTTCCGGCGAAACTGCGTCGGGTTCGTGTTCCAGTTCTACAACCTCATCCCCAGCCTCACCGCCCGCGAGAACGTGGCGCTCATCACCGAGATCGCCCCGGACCCGATGAAGCCGGAGGAGGCGCTCGGCATGGTGGGCCTCGACCATCGTCTCGATCATTTTCCCAGCCAGCTCAGCGGCGGCGAGCAGCAGCGCGTGGCCATCGCCCGTGCCATCGCGAAGAAGCCCGAGGTGCTGCTTTGTGACGAACCCACCGGCGCCCTCGATGTCACCACCGGCATCACCGTGCTGGAGGCCGTGGAGCGCATCAACCGCGAGCTCGGCACGCTCACCGTCGTCATCACGCACAATGCGGCCATGGCCGAGATGGCGGACCGCGTGCTTTATCTCAGCGACGGCCATATCGTGAAGGAACGGCGAAACGAGACGCGCATGCCTGCCTCCGGGTTGAAGTGGTGACGCGGCAAAGCCTTCCTTGCCGTCGCGAGGCCCGCGTGCATACTCGGCGCCGCTCGCAGCACAGGCTCCTGTAGCTCAACGGTTAGAGCAGGGGACTCATAATCCCTTGGTTCTGGGTTCGAATCCCGGCGGGAGCACCAAAACAGCGGCTCAACCATTTGATCCGTGCTGCAAACGCTGGAAAAGAAGGTCACGCATGCTTTGGAACCTGCCACTGGCCGCCGCTGAATCGATCCCGCCCCTCTTCGCGCTCCTCGCGGTGATGCTGGCGGGCGTGGTGCTGGTCTCGCTGCTGCTGCTGCGGCTCCAGCAATCGCTGCTGGCAGGCTACTTCATCTGCGGAGTCATCATCGCAAACTCCGGCATCATGACGCTGCTCGGCGGTGGCGAGTCGCAGGCACGCATCGCGAGCATGGCGGAGTTTGGCGTGGTGCTGTTGATGTTCACGCTGGGGCTCGAGTTCTCGCTGGGCGAGCTCAAATACCTGCGCCGGCTGGCCTTCGCGGGCGGTGGATGGCAGATGGGGCTCTGCATCGCACTGGCCGCGGCGGTCGTCTTGGGCTTTGGCATCGGCTGGCAGGGCGCGGTGGTTCTCGGCGTGGCGCTGGCGATGAGTTCCACCGCGGTGAGTTTGAAGAGCTTTCAGGATCTCGGCCTCGAATCGAGCCCCGGTGCCCGCATGGCGCTGGCCGTGGCCATCTTCCAGGACCTGTTCATTATCGCGTTCTTCCTGTTCGTGCCGCTGATCCTGCCGCATGACGGCGAAAAGAAGGCGCTGGGTGCCAGCCTTGGCAGCCTGGTGCTTCGCGGAACGTTGTTCGTCGTGTTTTCCGGTGTCGCAGCACGCTGGATCATTCCGTGGCTGCTCAACGCGGTCACCCGCACTCGCAATCGCGAGCTCTTCACGCTCACCGTGATCGGTTGCTGCGTCGGTCTGGCCTTCACCGGCGGGCTGCTTGGGCTCGGCCTGGCACTTGGAGCCTTCGTCGCCGGCCTCGCGGTGAGCGAGTCGATCTTCAAGCACCGCATCCTTGCCGATGTGATGCCTTTGAAGGACCTGTTTTTGACACTGTTCTTCGTTACCGTCGGTTTGATGATCGATGTGAAGGTGGCCGCGCAGCACTGGCAACCGATTTTGATCCTCACGCTCGTGCTCATGCTCGGCAAGACGGCCATCATCACCACCATCGCGAGAAAACTCGGCCTCGCGCATCGCCAGGCCTTGATGGCGGGCATCGGCCTCAGCAGCGCGGGCGAGTTCTCGCTCGTGCTGTTGCGCCAGGCGGGCGAATCGGCGCTGTGGAGCGCCTCCACCCAGCAGATCCTGCTTTCGGCCTCGGCGCTCTCGATGGGCCTTCTGCCCGCCGCGATGCGTGCTGGACCAGCGTTGGGCGCGTGGCTCGAAAAACGCGGCTGGGGCCGTCGCAAGGCCGCCTTGAATGATCCGGGCGATTTGCGCCAACGCGTCAAAGGCATGCACGATCACGCCATCATCTGCGGACATGGTCCGGTGGGTGAAAAGCTCAACAAGGAGCTGCTCGACAGCGGTGTGAGCACGCTCGTGATCGAGCTGAATGCCGAAACCGTGCGCCAGCTCAAGCGCCACGGCCAGACGGTGCTCTTTGCTGATGCCACGCATCAGGAAACGTGGGATCTCACCCAGCTCGGCAAGGCCCGTCTCGTCGCGCTGACCTTTCCCGATGCGCTCATCAATGCCCAGGCGCTCGCAATCATCCGCGAATCCCGTCCCGACATCCCCGTGCTCGCCCGTGCCCGCTTCGCCAGCGATGTCGAACGCCTCAAACGCCTCGGCGCCACTGTCGTCATCAATGATGAGCAAGAAGCCAGCCGCGCGGTCGCCGATGCGGCGATCACGCTGCAAGGGGCGTGAGCCTTCTCACGGCCGGTACATCGTCTGTCCCGTCACTGGGTCGATATAGGTGCCCGGTCCGCCATTCACCGATGGGCCGGGATAGTTGTAGCCAGGAACGACCATCCCGGGCTGCACCGGATACCCGCCGATGCTCTGATAGCTCTGCACGCCGCCGGTGGAACGGATGACGCCGCTGGAGCTGCGGGTGCCGAAGAGGCCCGTCTCATTGTGCTGATACATCACCGTGCCGCCGGGCTGGGCCATCGCAGCGGCGTTTTCCTCGGCGCGGCGTGCCTCGCGTTCGGCGTGTCGGGCTCGATCCGCCTCAGAGAGCTGGAAACTGCCCGCGCCGCCCTCCGGGTTGGCGGTTTCACAGGAGGTCAAAACGGCCGCAAAGCCGACCAGGAGCGCGATTGAGACGGTTTTCATGCCGCGATAGTAACACGGCTGCCTTGTCACGTTGAGAAATCTTTGCCACGATGACCGCATGCAGCCCGCCGTCGTCTCCCATCCGCTCGCCCAATGCCATCTCACCGAAATGCGTGATGCTTCGACGCCCCCGCATCGCTTTCGGCGGCATTTGAACCTCCTCGGGCGCATGCTCTTCCTCGAAGCCACGCGTGATCTGCCCGTCGCCGCGATCCGCGTGCAGACACCGCTGCAAGAAACCAGCGGTGTGAAGTTTGCCCGGCCGATGGTTTTTGTGCCGATCCTCCGTGCAGGCCTCGGTTTGCTCGACGGCATCCTCTCACTCGTGCCGGATGCCTGCGTGGCCCATGTGGGCATCAAGCGGAACGAGGAGACCGCGCAGCCGCAGCCCTACTATGCAAATCTGCCGCCCGTGATCGCGGAGGCGGATGTGTTCCTGCTCGATCCCATGCTCGCCACCGGTGGCAGCGCGGTGGAGGCGGTGCGGCAGGTGAAGGCCGCCGGCGCCTCCCGGATCACCATGCTCTGTGTGGTGAGCTGCCCGGAAGGCATCGCCGCGCTTTCAAAGGCCCATCCTGATGTGCGCATCGTCACCGCCGCCATCGACGACGGCCTGAACGAGCGCAGCTACATCGTGCCCGGCCTTGGCGATGCAGGAGATCGCTACTTCGGAACGGTCTGAGAGGGCGGTGGCCACCGAAAATTGCCGTTGCTCCGCTGTCCTGGAGCGGCGAGACAAAAAGCCGAAATCACGCCACGATGGGAGAACCACAACGACCGAAAAAATTCCTGCCCCACCCGTTCCACTACCACCAGGAGCTGGAGGTCAGCATCGAGAACCTCACGAACGAGGGCACCGGCGTGGCACGCGTGAGCGGCTGGGTCGTTTTTGTGCCCTTCACCCTGCCGGGCGAGCGGGTGCTCTGCCGCGTCTTCCGCAATCACAAGAATTACAGCGAGGCAGACCTCATCGAGGTGCTCGAAGCCTCGCCGAAGCGTCTGCAGCCACCCTGCCCGCTGTTTGGCCAGTGCGGCGGCTGCCAGTATCAGCACCTCGCGTATGACGAGCAGCTCATCTGGAAGCGAAACCAGGTCACCGAGCTGCTGCGCCACATGGCGAAGATCGAGCACGAGGTGCTGCCGGTGATCCCCTCGCCCATGGAATACGGCTACCGGTCCAAGATCACTCCGCACTTCCAAAAGCCGCGTGAGGGCCAGATCCGCGACATCGGCTTCCTCCGCATCGGCACGCGCATGGCGCTGGTGGATGTGCCGGAGTGCCAGATCGCCATGAAGGCGATCAACGACGCCCTGCCTGCCCTGCGTGAGGACATCAAGGCGAAGTCCGACCAGTTCAAACGCGGTGCCACGCTGCTCATGCGGGCGGCGAAGAACGGCGTCCTCACGCAGAGCGATCAAATCGCCATCGAGGAGGTGGACGGCATCAAGTTCGAGTTCCAGGCGGGCGATTTCTTCCAAAACAATCCCTTCATCCTGCCCGCCTTCGTGCAGCATGCTGTGGGCGAGGCCAAGGCCTGCGGCGCTCGCTACATGGTTGATGCCTACTGCGGCAGCGGCCTCTTCGCGCTCTCCGCCGCGAAGGCCTTTGAAGAAGTCATCGGCGTCGAAATCTCCGAAACCGCCGTCGCCAAGGCCACGCACAATGCGGCGCTCAACCAGATCACGAACTGTCGCTTTCTCGCTGCGGATGCGCATAAGGTCTTCGAGGTCGTCCCGCATGCCGGAGCGGATACCGTGGTGCTCATCGACCCTCCGCGGGCCGGGTGCAGCCGCGAGTTCCTGGATCAGCTCTTCGCCTTCGGCCCGAAAGCCGTCGTCTATGTGAGCTGCAATCCCGCCACCCAGATGCGCGACCTCGTTCTCTTCCACGAAGCCGGCTTCAAGCTCCACAAAGTGCAGCCCTTCGACCTCTTCCCACAGACGAAGCACCTCGAGTGCGTGATGACGCTCTCGAAGTGAGGGCTTCAGATGTCAGACTCAAAACTGGCTGCGGATGCGCTCCATCTCCGGGAGGAGCCTGGCTTCACCATTGCTGGCGGCGATGTCATGGCGGTAGATGGCATTCTCGCCGGCTTTGAGCAGCACTTCCTGCTTCTCAGGGTGAATCCTGAACCAGGTGCCGACGCCGAGTGCCTGGTTAAAGACGGCTTGAATGGATTGGGGACTCATGTCGCTCTCGTGCATTTTGGAGGCGGCGTGCTCGTTCACGACGGTGCTGGTGGCCTCCTGCTTGCGCACCGCTTGGTGGAAGTCGATCACGGCATACTTCACGGAGGTTTGCGCCGCAGTGACAGCGAGCATGTCTCTGACGCGTTGGTGGGCGGAGTCGAGTGAGATGGAGGTGGTGCGCAGGGCGGTGTGCGTCATGCCTGGGAGGGCACCGGCTTTGGAAAAGGGTTCGACATGGCCATTGTAGGCATCGATGACGATGAGGACTTTCCGAGGGGCTTTGTCCTGCTGGAGCAGGCGGAGCGCGGTGACGGTGCCGAGATTATCCGCCACGCCGCCATCGAGCAGGTAGAGGCGTGGATTTTTCGGATCGCGGCTGCTTTTGAGCGTGGTGGCGGGGATGGCGACGGGGAAGGAGGCGCTGGTTTTCAGCCCCACGGCGAGCGGAAGGTCGTAAGGGTCGTCCAGCGGGTGGTTCCGCATTCGATGCTTGTAGCCGTTGATGTGGTAGGCGGCGAGGATGTCAGGTGTGAAAGGAAAAATGGCCCCGTTTTCATAGATGGTGCCATTGGTGATCCAGTAGGGCACCTGAGGAGTGCCGCCGCCCTTGGGCACGAAGACATCACGCAGGGTGAGAGATTTGCCGTCGTTCAATCCGAGCACGTTTTCGTCCAGACGACCTTCGAGGATATCGCCACGGTCCAGATTCGTCATCATGAGCGGATTGAAAAAGGAGCCGGCGATGGAGGCCTGGTAGTTTTTGGCCAAGGCCTCACGCCAGGAGCGGCCGCCCTCGCTCGGCGATGCATGTCCGCGTTGTGAAAAGGAGAAGCCCGCCGCGTTCCGATCCTCGGGATGCTGACGACGGTACTCGAGCAGGTGCGTCAGATAGGAGCCTGCGGCCATGCCGCCGCCGGAGACGGTGGAGAAGTAATCGACCTCGCGAAGCAAATTCGAGCGACTGCCGCCAGGACCGGGTACCTGAACCGATTCCAGCGCTTTGAGCACGCCTGCGGCGAAGTTTCCGGCACGCATGCCGCCGCCGGAAATGGCCACCGCGAGGGCGACATCGCTGCGCTGGCCGGGCCGGCGCTGCACGCTTTCGTAGGCGTTGAGATGGATCGTGGGCTCCTCGGCTGGCCAGGCGTCTCCGAGTTCGATTTTCGCGCTGCGAGTGGCACAGGCGGCGAGTGAAAGGCTCACAGTCAGGAGAACGGAGAAGCGTGGTGGCAACATGGAGGGGTGAAAGGCTGTGGGTGGGCTGTTAGGTGCTGGGGGATTAGAATTGGAGCGAAAGCTGGGCGTAACCGAAGTGGGCGGTATCGCTGGCACCAGTCTGTGCGAGGTAGGAGCCGGGCAGGAAGATGGCGTAGCCGGTTTGCAGGGCGACGTGGGCATTGAGGGTGTACCAGGCGTTGAGGTTGAACTCAGTGCCGCGGTAGTTGCCGGCGTTTTGGGCGGCGGCGTTCACGGGGCGCACGGTGGTGCTGGTGTTGGAGCCGTACCACGCGTCGTTGTTCGTGGCATTCCAGAAGGCCATGGCATCGAGGCTGAGCTTCAGTTTCGCGGTGGGCTGGATGGAGAAATTGATCTGAAGGTTGTGCATGTTCATCCACGCCGTGGTGTCCATGTAACCAAAGAGAGCGTGGTTGCCGGGAAAGAAGTTCTGAAAGGTCGAACTGCGGCCGTCGGCGGCATTTTCGTCGCCGCTGGCATAGTTATACTGCATGCCGAGGCGGGGTTTCCAGGCGTCTTGGAAGTTATAGCCGCCGCCCCAGTGGCCGGCGAAGGCGCGATGATCTAGGCCGGCCGCTTTGCCAAACTGGGCGGTCATTTCGAAGTCGTAATCCCAGTTGGCGAGGTGTTTGGGATCGCCCTTCATCATCGTGCCGATGCTCCAGACATTCATGTGGCCGACGGCTCCGAGAGGAGCGCCTGCGGCTCCGGGGACTTTGTTGCTCACCTGATTGAACACATAGAAGTCCGTTTTGCTCTGCCACGGGATCAGTGAGTTGGAGGAAAAGTACACGCCGCTATCCACCGCGTTGCGGCCTTCGTTGTCGTTGAAGGTGTCCGACTTGTTCCACTGGTTGTTGGTGAAGGTGACGGGGCTGCCGGTGAAGAAGTCCAGATCCCAGGAGGCCGTGGAGTAGCGCAAACGCACGGCATCCCAAGCGCGTGACGAGTTCAACCACTGCGGATTGCTGATCAGGCGCTGGCTGCCGTAGTTCAGCGGCTGGCGGCCCACACGCAGGCTGAGGCCGTCGGCATCATGCCCGATGTCCACCCAGGCCTGCAGGATGTCCATGACGTCATCCCCATCGGCACCGAAAGTGCCCACGTTGTTGGGACGGCTACCGCCGAGCTCGCGGATGTCCTGGCCCTGCACATAGACTTTGAGCCACTCGTTGGCGTGAAACAGGACGCCGAGACGCAGGCGCGTGAGTTGCCACGAGGCGTCCTTGGGATCGTTGACGCGGCTGTCGAAGTCGTTGTTGTTCTCCCGAATCTCAAAACGCGTGTTGAAGGCCGCATCAAAGACGAGGCGACCGTTGGCCAGCGAGTAGCGGTCCTTCAAATCAGCGCGACCATCCGCGAAGTTCGTGGGGTATTTGAAACCAGCCGCCTGAGCGATGCTGTGGGCGGTGCCGCCGGTCGTTTGAGCCTGCGAACTGAACGCGGCTGTGAGAGTCGCTGCGGCAATGAGTGAGCAACAGCGCAGGTTTTTCCCGCGAAGGGTCTGAAGTGACATTTTCATGGCTGGTGTCGTGTGTTGAAGGCGATGCCCAAAAGGGGGCTACTCGGCTGCCTTGCTTTGCAAAAGGCGAGTCCGGAGCGAACGACCATGCAGCGATTGCACGGGGCGGTTGCTTTTGCCCAGCTTGGCTTCGAAGGCCGCTAATTGCTCAGGGCTGGCAGTGATCGGGTCCCGCAGCACCATCCAATCCACGTTTTCCGTGCAAGGCGGCGTCGTCAGGGAGCCGGAATAGTGATAGGCGGCCACGCTGTCTGGCAGATGCAGTTTCAAATCCAGCTCCACATCCGCCACATGCTTGGTCTCGCCCTTGGCGGTGGGGAAATGGGTGATCAGCTTGGCCAGATTTTCATTCGCCGGGCCTTCTCGCACCAGCACACCCACCACGGCCAGCTTTCCGTCCGCACTCTGATGCACAAAATGGATCTCCAACGGCATGTGCGCACCGTCCACGGTATGCTCGCTGGGCGTGTGGAAATGAAACTGCTTCAGCTCGTAGGTATCCTTGTCCGTTGTGAGGGTGCTGCCACCGTCCACCGTGACCTGAATGGTGTGCCCGTTGTCGATGATGTCATCCACATGCGCATGGTGGGAGATTTTGAGCTTTGTCTTTTGATAATCCAGCTTCCAGGCGGTGGACTCTCCGGCCTCCGATTTGGCAATGTTGATCGGTGACTGGCTTTTTCCCTCGCCGCAGGCCGCATAGACGGGGCTCAGTTTTGGCCAGTAGGGCGGACCATCTTCACCCTCGTAACCCCAGTGCGCTGGCCGGGCGGAATCGGAGGCAGGAACCGCTTTTGTTGCCGAGGCATCAGAAGCTGCTTTTTCAGCGGGTTTGCACGCGGCGAGAGTCAACAAAGCCGGCAACGACAGGAGAAGATTATTTTTGAGCATCGATACCGTGATGCCACAGTTGGCTGTGCCATGTCAATCATGGCAGGCCGCCCAAGCGACGATTTCATGCCCCAGGAACGAGATCATTTCCCCTTCAAAGCTCGGTCAATGTCCTCCCAGAGGTCTTCGACGTGCTCGATGCCCACGGAGAAGCGCACAAGGCTGTCGGTGACGCCGGCGGCTTCGCG
>JBKCXA010000136.1:0-3516 GCA_046316935.1 Prosthecobacter sp. | reverse complement strand
TGGCGGGCCGTCTGCATCCATCCGGCGGCGAGCAGCGGCACACCTTGGCCATCGGGAAGATAGCGCTGGGAGCCGAGTCCGAGCGGCGAGAGCACCTCGCGCTCGAGAAAACGGGTGGGCGTCTTCTTTTTGAGCTTCCTCGCCAGCACCTCGTGAAACACCTGAAGGCTCGCCGGGCCGTAAAAGAACCGCTCGCCTGGCTGGGCCAGGCTCCGGGCCTTCAGCGCTGCGGCGGTGCGGTTCGGGTGGTCGTTGTCATGCAGTTCTGGCATCGGCGAGAGGCCGCTGGTGAAGTTCAGCAGGTCGCGGATGACGATTTTGCTCTTCGTTTTGTCTGCCGACCATTCGGTGATCGTATTTGCCACCGGCTCATCGAGCTTCAAAAGGCCTTCTTCGGCCGCGACGAGGGCGGTTAGGCTCCAGAACGCCTTGGTGCCGCTGTAGATCTTTTGGGGGATGTCCTTGGCACCGCCGTTCGAGTAGGCCTCGCGGATGATTTTGCCATTCACCTTCACGAGGAAGGCCAGACCACCCGTTTTGACCGAGTAGGCCTCCGCGGCGGCGAAATCCTGCGCCAGCATCGGGCACGACGCGGCGAGCAGGCAGACAGAAATACTCATGAGGGACTTCACAGGGCCGAACTTTAAGCCTTGAACTTTAAACCTGAAACTCGAATCCTTCCCGCCCATGCGCATCCTTCTCCTCGAAGACCAAAACAAGCTCCTCTCCTTCGCCAAAAAGGGCCTCGAAGAGCAGGGCATCCAGGTGGACGCGGTGAGCGATGGCGATGAGGCATGGGAGATGGCCACGAGCACGCCTTACGACGCGCTCGTGCTCGACATCATGGTGCCGGGCCGCGATGGCCTGAGCATCCTCCGCGGCCTGCGCGAGAAACGGAACACCGTGCCGGTCATCCTGCTCACCGCCCGCACCACGCTGCCGGAGAAGATTGAAGGGCTGAACCTCGGCGCGGATGATTACATGACGAAGCCCTTCTTCGTCGAGGAGCTCGCCGCCCGCCTGCGCACCGTGGCAAGGCGGAAAGCAGGCGAGTCCAGCCATCTCATCCGCGTGGAAGACCTCGCGATGGATCTGCTGGCACGCAAAGTGACCCGTGGTGGCGTGGAGATCGAGCTGAGCACGCGAGAGTTCGAACTGCTGGAGCATTTGATGCGCAGCCCCGGCCGTGTCTTTGGCCGCATGCAGATTTATGAGCACGTTTGGGGCTACAACATGGACCCGGAGACGAATCTCGTGGAGGTGTACATCCAGCGCCTGCGGGCGAAGATCGACAAAGACTACGAAAAGAAGCTCTTCCGCACCGTGCGCGGAGTCGGCTATGCCATTGGCGGCGCATGAAGACCGTTCCCCGTCCTCAACCGCAGCTCGACTGGCTCTACACCACGCAGCTTTTCGGCATCAAGCTGGGCCTGGAAGGCGTCCACCGCCTGCTGCGTGAACTCGGCTTGCCGCGGGCGGGCATGAAATTCATCCATGTGGCCGGCACGAATGGCAAAGGCAGCACCTGCGCCTTCATCCATTCGATGCTCAAGCAGGCGGGCATCAACGCGGGCCTTTTTACCTCGCCGCACCTCGTGCATTTCGGCGAACGCATTCGCGACGCGGAGCGCCTGATCTCACCTGATGAGATTGAGGAAGGCATCGCTCGTCTTCGCGATCTCGTGCGCGACTGGGACCCGCATCCGACGTTCTTTGAACTGGCCTTCGCCCTCGCGCTCGAGTGGTTTGCGCAACGTGGCCTTGAATGGATCGTGCTCGAAACCGGTCTCGGTGGTCGTCTTGATGCCACGAATGCCATCACGCCTGTCGTCAGCGTCATCACACCCATCGGCTGGGATCACATGCAGATCCTCGGCGACACCCTCGCGAAAATCGCCTCCGAGAAAGCGGGCATCATCAAACCCGGTGTGCCCTTTGTGACGCAAACGCAGGACCAGGAGGCTCTCGATGTCTTGCTGACCACCGCTCGCGAAAGGAACGCGCCGCTCACGCTCGTCACCCAGCCCTGTGACTTGCCGCTCGGCCTCTCTGGCCCGCACCAGCGCTGGAATGCCGCGCTGGCTCTCGCGGCTCTGCGTGCTGCTGGACTCGATTTGCCTTCGAAGGTGCTCGAAGCCGGTTTGAAGCAGGTGGAGTGGCCGGCACGGTTTCAGCGGCTGCGTCCCGATGTGATCCTCGACGGGGCTCACAATCTCGACGCAGCCCGTGTGCTCGCTCAAACATGGCGTGAGCAGTTTCCCCATCAGAAGGCGATGATCGTTTTCGGAGCCGTGGTGGGCAAGGACATCACCGCGGTGCTTCACGAACTGGCTCCGCTGGCCGCGGAATGGCATTTCACGCACTTTGATTCGCCGCGTGCGATGACCGCGGAGGAGCTTCACGCGATTCTCGGCGCCTCAGATGTGCCTGTTTACTGCCACCCCAATCTCGCCGCAGCTCTCGATGCCACGCGAGAGGCCTCACCGCGGCTCATCACCGGTTCGTTGTATCTCGCGGGCGAGGTGATCGCGGCCTTCAGCCCGGATCACGCGGCTTACGAGCGAAGCTGGCAGTGAGAATCAGCGTCAGCGTGGTACCGCAGGCATCGGCGATGAGATCGCGCATGGTCTCGTGAATGCTCTGCTGGATGTGCGTGCCGCGAAACACATCGGAGGCGAGCTCCGCGAACTCCCAAAACACGCCGATGGTGCAGGCGAGCGCAAAGCTGAACAAGCAACGACCTGCCAGCGTGACATGTCCGAGCCACTTTTCGAAACAGACGAGCCCATGCCAGGCGAGGTAAGCCGCGGCGAGCCCGCCGGAGAAGTGCATCCAAAAATCCAGCTCACGCCGCCACGGTGTGCGCAGCACAATTTGATGAATCAACAGCACCAAGATAGGTGCCCACGCGGCTTGGCGTGACAACCTGACCAGGGCGGCAGCGAGGGCTTTCATGCCTGCCGCATCGCCCAGACCGGCCGGTTCGGCAATCGCCGAAGATGGATCACTTCTCCTGAGGCACCTCGATGGCGGGCTTCACTTGTTCGACGGCAGTGCTGAAGGTGCCGGCGGTGCCGAGGCGGGTGGTGTTTTGCAGCCATTCGCCGACGAGTTTGCTTTGCGGGGCTTTTTCCGCGGCGGAGGCGAGGGCGCTGTGGGCGAGCGCGGGATCGTCGTGCTGGGAGGTAAGTGCGGCGATGGCCATCAAATCGGTCACGGAGGGCTTTGACTGACGCTCGACGATCATCTGACGGGCTTGAAGAGCGGTGGAGGTGTCATCGAGGATCTCGCCGAGCGTGGCGATGTGGCGCAGGTCGGCATCGGCGAGGTCGGCGACGGCAATGCGTTGCAAAGAACGCAGTGCTGGAAGGTGCTGGCCATCGGCGGTTTGCATGGCGGCGAGGCGACGCAGCCACCCTCGATGAGAAGCTGGATTTGCATGTCCTGCGCCTTTGGGAGTTGCTCGCTGGTGAGATGGCCTTTGGCGTCATCGAGCCATGACTTGAGCACTTTCAA
>JBKCXA010000135.1:0-2066 GCA_046316935.1 Prosthecobacter sp. | reverse complement strand
CCTCCAGGCCTCCACCGACTTCAACTCAGTCGCCTGCCTCCTTTCGCTGGACTCCAGTCGCTGGCCTCCATTCGCTTGCCACCATTCGCCTGCCTCCATTGGCTTGCCTCCATTCGCATGCCCCCATTCGCATGCCCCCATTCGCATGCCAATCCAGCTTCTATTCCTGCCAACAGCCCTGAGGATCACCGCATGAGAAGGCCCGCCCGCCTTGACCCTCCTGCCTTCCTCGCCAAAGGGACGTCTCCACCTTCCCTCTCGTGAACTCCCAACCCAAATCCAAGATCATGTCCACCTGGCTTGTCTATGCCCTGCTCACCGTGCTTTCCTGGGGCGTCTATGGCGTCATCCTCCACGCCGCCCGTTCAAAGATGCCCATGGGGCCGGAGACCCCGAATGCCGGCCTCAAGGCCTTCCTCTTCGTCTGCATCGCCTATGCCATCATCGGCGTCGTCGCCGCCATCGTGCTGAAGGTGCGCGGCTCAAACATGAGCTTCACCGGCGACACCGGCAGCGGCATCCCCTTGAGCCTCGTCGCAGGCATCGCAGGTGCCCTCGGCGCCCTCACGCTCGTGCTCGCCCTCGGAGCCGCCGCCTCACCCATCATCAAAGGGGGCGGAGGCTTCGGTGTCGCCGCCGCCGCCGCCGTGATGCCCATCGTCTTCGCCGGAGCGCCCGTCATCAATACCATCACCGCCATGGTCGTGCATCCGCCCGAGGGCGGCTGGTCCAAGCTTCCCCTGCCCTTCATCCTCGGCTGCATCATGGCCGCCTGTGGCGCCTTCCTCGTGGCAAAGTTCGCCCCGTCAAACACCGGCACCGCCGCCCACGCTCCCGCCCCCGCCGCCGGAGCCGCGAAGCCGCATTAAAAGAACGAACGACGAATCCGCCCCGCCTCCCCGCCATTCGTCATTCGTCCTTCTGCATTCGTCATTTCTTTCTTCATGCCCAAGCTCCTCCTGTTCGACATCGACGGCACCCTCATCGACAGCCATGGCGCGGGCGGCTCCGCCATCCTCGACGCCGCGGAGGCCTACTTCGGCGTCCGTCGTGACCAGCTCCCCCCGCTCCAGCTCGCCGGCTCCACCGATCCCGCCATCGCCATGGACGTCTTCGGCCATGTCGGCCGCGAGCACAGCCGCGACACCCTCTTCGCCTTCCTCGATCACTACCTCGCCCATCTCGAGCGCCGGCTGCACGCCCCCGATTTCAGCGGGTTCATGCTCCCCGGCGTGAAAAGCCTCCTCGATGCCCTCCGCGAGGAAAAGGACGCGCACCTCGGCCTCCTCACCGGGAATATCCGCCGCGGCGCGGCCATCAAGCTCGGCCGCCACGGCATCTTCGACCGCTTCCTCGATGGCGGCTTCGGCTGCGATCATCACGACCGCAACCAGCTCGGCCCCATCGCCACCCGCCGCATGCAGGCCGCCACCGGCACCACCTACGATCTGAGCGACATCATCGTCATTGGCGACACCCCCAAGGACATCCGCTGCGCCGCCGCCTTCGGGGCCAGATGCCTCGCCGTCGCCACTGGCGACTACGCCGTGGATGATCTCCACGCCCTGCAGCCCTGGCGCACCCTCCCCTCCTTCGAGGATGTCTCCGCCACCGTGGAGCTGTTGATGCGCTGACGGAGGGCGGACACATCCATGCGCACTCTCCAGGACCAGCGCCAGCTCCTCGCCCAGGCCGTGCTGCATGTCCGCAGCCAGCGCGCCACCTCCCGCCGCACCCTCGCGGATGTCATGCGCCTCTCCCCCACCACCGCCGGGCAGTATGTCGATCAGCTCATCCGCAGCGGCCACCTTCAGGAGACCGGCCTGGAAAAAGGCCCGATGGGCCGGCCAAAGCGCTCCCTCAGCCCCTGCGCCTCCGCCGGATGGTTCGCCGGCATCGAGTTCAATGCGGAGCGCATCCAGGGCGTGCGCGTCGATTTCGCCGGAGTGCGCACCGCCGGTCTCACCACCCCGCTTCCCCAGGCGGTCACCCCACCCCAGGTCATCCGCGCCATCAGCCGCCTCATCACCACCCTCGGAAAGGCAAAAGGCGCTCGCGGCCCCCTC
>JBKCXA010000134.1:0-2156 GCA_046316935.1 Prosthecobacter sp. | reverse complement strand
CGGCCTCGCGATGATGCCAAACGCTGCCGGACACTCGATCACCGCCGACTCCGCCTTCCACGTGCGGCCCTCATCGGATGAAATCGCGATTTGGTAAGCATCCGCAGGCACGTCCTTCGCCGTCAGTTCGCCACGCTTCTTCGGGTCCGGTGCCCAGCGGATGCCGAACGCGATCAAATCGCCGTTCCGCAATGCGTCTGCCCATAGATCGACCGTCTTGCCCAGCGGCCAGTCATCCGGCAGCGCCGTCCAAGTCCCACCACCATCTTCCGAAACACTCGCGCCGCTGCCACCACTGCCGCCGAAGTCATCCGGATGATTCGGATAGAACAACATGAGCCTCTTTCCTGCCTGCACGACCTGTCCCGCGCCCGTGATACCTTCGCGAGCGACGACAGAAACACGCGGCCGCACGGTCAGCGTCTGACCGTGGGCGATGAGCGCTGACAGGAGCAGAAAGAGCAGACGCATGGGATGGAAACGCTAAACCAAGGCCCGCACGATCATGAACACCACCGATGGCCCCAGCAGGCAGCCGAGGCCGGTGTAGAAGGTGGCGGTCATCGCGCCGTAGGGGACGAGTTTGGGATCGGTGGCGGCAAGGCCGGCCATGACGCCGCTGTTGGTGCCCATGAGGCCGCCGAAGATCATCGCGGCGCGTGGATTGTTGAGGCCGATGGCCTTGGCGAGGAAAGGCGTGGCGATCATCACCGCGATGGCCTTGACCAGGCCGGCGGCGATGCTCAGCGCGATGACTTCGCTGCTCGCGCCAATCGCACCACCTGTCACCGGGCCGACGATGTAAGTCGCCGCGCCTGCGCCGATGGTGGTGATGCTCACCGCATCGCGATAGCCAAAGGCAAATGCCACCGCGCCACCGGCGAAGAAGGACACGAACAGACCCAAAAACAGCGACACGATGCCGATGAAGCCGCTTTTGATGAACTCCTCCAGCCGCACGCCAAACGCCGTCGCCACGATGGCGAAGTCGCGCAGCATCGCGCCGCCCATCAGCCCCACGCCGGAGAGCATCGGAATGTCAGAGATGCCGTTTTTGCCTCCAGCGAGCACCGCCATGAGCAAACCGATCAGGATGGCGATGGCGCTGCCGTGCAAGCGGCCACGCGTGAGCTTCTCGCTGGCCCAATACGAAACGAGCATCGTCACGCCGATGAGCGCGAAGGCCGTCAGCAGGCCGTTTTTGATCAAAATCCCTTCGAGGATGCTCATGAGTCCTTTTCCTCCTTCGAGCCGCTTTTTGCCAAAACCGCCACGAGCACGAAACAGATGCCCACGCCGCTCAAACCGGCCAGCGCGGCCATCAAACCACCCGAAAGAGCCCCTCGCACATTCTGACTCGCCGCCATCGCGACGACGATGGGCACATACATCTGCCCCCAGAACACAATGCCGCTCTCCGTCGGTGCTTTCATGAGTCCGCGACGCTGCAAGGCATCGCAGCCGATAATGAGCAGTAGCATCGCGATCCCCACCCCGCCGATGTCCGCATCCACGCCGAGCGCTGCGCCGATCATCCGCCCCACCGTGAGGCCGGTGAGCAGACAGAGGGAAAGAAGAGCTGTGCCGTAGATGGGCATAGGCTAGTTTTTGGCAGATTGGCTGCCGGTTGTCTCCACAAACTTCAGCAGCAGCGGAAAGGCCGGCTCGGGCATCTTGCCGTGATCAAAGCCATCCAGCTCATGCAACGTCGTGGCCTTGTGACCGGCGAGCTTCATCATGCGCCAGAAGTAGGCGCACTCCTCGTAGCGGCCCATGAGCTCTTTTTCGCGGTCGCCAGTGACGACTAGGATGGGCGGCGCGTCTTTGCGGACGTGAAACAGCGGCGCGAGGTCGTCGATGATCGGCTGCGTCTCCTTGATGCCGCGCTCGTCGCGGATGGTGAAATGCGTGATGACCTGCGGACTCAGTGGGATGAGCCCCGCGAGGTCGTCGGCGTCCACGCCGTGCTTCGCGAGCCATCGTTTGTCGAGACCGCACATCAGCGAGAGGTAAGCGCCCGCGCTGTGACCACTGACGAAGACACGCTTCGGATCGCCACCGAAGTCGCCGATGTGCTTCAAGGTCCACGCGATGGCCGCCGCGGCATCTTCGATATACACCGGTGACTTCACGCCGGGACCGAGCCGGTAGTTGGC
>JBKCXA010000133.1:0-2415 GCA_046316935.1 Prosthecobacter sp. | reverse complement strand
AACCTCTCCGGCGGCATGCGCAAACGTGCCGGCATCGCCCGCGCCATCGTCACCCGCGCCCAGTGCATCCTTTACGACGAGCCCACCTCGTCCCTCGACCCCGTCGTGTCCGATGTGATCGACACCGTCATCCTGCGCCTGCAGGAGCGCCACGGCATCACCTCGCTCGTCGTCACGCATGACATGAAGAGCCTCTTCAAGATCGCCGACCGCATCGCGATGCTCAAAGACGGCCTCATCCACTTTCTCGGCACCAAAGAAGAACTCCGCGCCTGCCCGGACAAGATCGTCCAGGATTTCATCAACGGCCGCGCTGAAGTGGACTTCTGATCCCAACCTGAAACTTTGAACCTGAAACTTTAAACTCCCCTCCACCATGGAAGAACGCGACAAAAAAACCGAGCTGCTCGTCGGGCTGTTCCTCACCGTAGGGCTCGTCATGATGAGCCTTCTCGTCCTGCAATTCGGCAGCGTGCGTGACCTTTTCAAAGGCAGCTACTTCCTCAGCGTGAGCTTCCCAAACGCCTCCGGCCTCAAGGAAGCCTCGCCCGTCGTCCTCGCCGGCAAGCGCATCGGCAAGGTGAAGAACAAACCGCGCCACAACGAGACCTACACCGGCGTCATCATCGACCTCGAGATCTTTCAGGGGGAGAAGATTCCCGCGAACTCCACCTTCACCATCACCACCGCTGGCCTCATGGGGGATGCGTTTGTCGATATCGAGCCGCCCAAGACCATCACCGACGAATTCATCAGCGAGACTTTGACGGAGATCATCCCCGGCCAGGAAGCCAGCGGCCTAAGCGACCTCCAAAGCGCCGCCGAGCGCATCGGCAAGCAGGTCAGCTCCGTGCTCCAGGACGACCTCAAGCCCGCCCTCGGCGAGATCAAGGAAGCCATGACCAAGGTGAACAAAGACGCGCTCTCGAAGGAGACCATCGAAAAGTTCAAGAACGCCATGACCAAGCTCGACACCACGCTCACCCGCGTGGATGAAAAACTGCTCAACGAGGAAAACGCCAAAAACCTCAAGGAGGCCATCGCCGAGCTCAAGGATGCCTCCACCAGTTTCAAGAATGCCTCCAAGGCCATCGAAGACAGCTCGAAGAAGATCGGCCCGCTCATCGACAAGCTCGACGCCCCCATCGCCAAGGTGGACAAGGCCATGTCCACCGCGGACGACGCCATGAAGTCCATCAAAGAAGCCGCCGACAGCTTCTCCGTGGCCGCCAAGAACATCACCAACGGCCGCGGCCTCCTCGGCGCCCTCATCAACGACCCCCAGATGAAGGCCGACTTCCGCGACCTGATCTACAACGCGAAGGTCAATGGCTTCGTCTGGTATAAAAACACCGCCGACAAAGAGCGAGCCAAGCAGGAAACGCCCCCCGCCCCGCAGCCCCAGCCCGCGAAGCGGAAGTCGCTGTTTGGAAACTAATCCACCCAACATGAAACGCATCCTCCTCACTCTCCTGCTCTCAGCCACCGCCGTCTGGGCTGATGAACCCGTGGCCCAACAGCATCAGGTGAACGCTCCCGTCGGCCTCATCATCCGCAGCAAGCCCTCATCCGACTCCAAACGCCTCGGCAGCCTCGCCGAAGGTGAAAAGGTGACGCTGGCAGGCAAAGCCGCTGAGAAAGGCATGGTCGTGCCGGTGGTCGTCAAGGATGCGAAGGACGCGGACGCCTCGTGGATTCAGATCAGCAAGCCCAAGGCTGGCTATGTGCTGTATCGCACCGGTGGAGCCGCGCCCTACGAGTACCTCGTGCCCTCCGTGAAGTAAGGCCGAAAGCCCGGGCCATGGGCGCACGTTCACGCGGCATGCCTGACTTTCTCCACGTCTCCCGCCGCGATTTTTTCAAGCAGAGCGCCCTCGGCAGTGCCGCGTTGGGTTCCCTGCTGGCGAATGACCTGCCAGCGGCCTCGGCCAGCCTCTCGCGACCGCATTTTGCGCCAAAGGCGAAGCATGTGATCTACCTGCACATGATCGGAGCGCCCTCGCAGCTCGATCTTTTCGATCACAAGCCGCTGCTGAACAAACTCGACGGCCAGAAGTGCCCGGAGGAGCTCACCAAAGGCAAGCGTTTCGCCTTCATCGGCGGAGAGATGACGCTCGCCGGCTCGGAATTTCAGTTCAAACGCCATGGGCAGAGCAGGCTGGAGCTTTCTGAAATCCTGCCGCATCTCGGCACCGTGGCGGATGACATCTGCGTGGTGAAATCCCTCCACACGAACGAGATCAATCACGCTCCGGCGCAGATGTTTCTGCACACCGGCTTCGGTCAGGGCGGCCGGCCCAGCATGGGCGCGTGGGTCACTTACGGTCTCGGCAGTGAGAACCGCGATCTGCCCTCTTATGTGGTGATGCTCTCCGGACCTCCTGGCGGCGCGGGCACCTCGCTGTGGAGCACGGG
>JBKCXA010000132.1:0-2001 GCA_046316935.1 Prosthecobacter sp. | reverse complement strand
CCAAAGGATTGCGCGCCCAAGCATAGCGATAGTGCACGGGTTTCGTCACGAAGGGGCTGCTGAGCAGAAGAATGTGTTTTTCGGTCTTCTGGCCTTCGGTATGCCATTTCACCTGCGCGGGATAAAAACGACGATCCTCGCCGCAGATCGCGAAACCGGTCATTTCGGGCTCGGTGTCATCTTTGAGCGTCACGGGAGTGCTCAGCGTGAGTTGCAGCGTGTTGTCAATGGGTTTGGCCTCTTTGATGACAGGCGGCAGCCATTGATCATCGGCTTCGTTGGGCTTGAAAGCGGCGTATTGAGTCGCGAGCGCCCACTTCGCGGCGCGTTCACCGGCGGGGATTTTGATTTGCGGATGATACCAGCTTTTGCGCAGGTCAAAAGTGCTCGCGAAGCCGATTTGCTTATCGTCCGCGGCACGGAAGTCGAGGAAAGTCTTGTATTGCGCCTCGCGAATGAACGAACCGGCATCAAACATCGGCTTGAGGAAGTTTTCGCGCGTCTGCGGCTCGCCAGCGGTGCAGAGCGAGAGGATGCAAAAAGGCATCTGCGGCGCATCGAAGGCGGTGCGCCAGGCGGTGATCATCTTGCCGAAGACCTGGTAATACATCGTCGCTCCCGCGGTGCCGTTGAAGCAGTTGTTGAAGCCCTGATGCCACACCGCGCCCTTCACAGCGAGCCCCGTGAGCGGTCGGATGACGCTGGCGTAGCAAAAGCCCGGCCGATTCCGATCCGCGATGGGACCGGGGCGCAGATCCGACGGCGGAGGCTCGCCACTGGCTTTCTTTTTTGGGTTCTTGTTGTGACGCTCGATGCGGCTCTTCAGATCGGCCTGCGCATCGTAGGTCGCGATCTTGTTGGCCCATTCTTGGAGCCAGTCCTGCGTCTCCTTGCCTTCGACTTTGCGGATCACATCCTCGGGCGTCCAAGTCTCCACCGTGGTGCCGCCGATGGAGGCATCGATGAGCCCGATGGGAACCTGTGTGGCCATGTGCAGGCGACGGCCAAACACATAACCGATGGCGGAGAACTCGCGCACGGTTTTTGGCGAGCATTCCTCCCAATCGCCTTTGCGGAAGTGTGTGTTGAAGAAGTCACTCCACTCATGCAGCCGCTCAAAGCTGGCGACCGAGTCGAAGCCCTTGCCCTGTGGCAGCGTGAGCAAGCGGATCTGCGGAAAGTTCGCCGAGACGATCTCCAACTCGCCATCGTCCACGCGCTCGATGGGGAACTCCATGTTGCTCTGCCCGCCGAGCACCCACACATCACCGATGAGGATGTCTTCGAGCGCAACTTTGTCCGACCTGCCGCTGATGGTCATTGTCTGCGGCGTGCGATTGACCGGCATCGTCTGCAAACTCACGCGCCACGAGCGATCCGCGCCCGCTTTGCCACTCGCTTGCTGTCCGGCGAACGAAACCGTGACCTCCTCGCCTGCTGTTGCCCAGCCCCAAATCGTTAACGGCTTGTCTCGCTGCAACACCATGTGGCTCTGGAAGACATTGCTGACGCAGAGCCCATCGCGAATCGCGGGCACTTCGACGACATCGGCCTTTGGCATGGGCTTCGGCGCTTGTGCGAAAGCGAGGCTGCCAAGAGCGAGTGAGATAAGCAGGAAGATCGTCTTCATGAGGCGTCGAATCATTTCGCAGGCACGATCCAGATGTTCCGAAACGCGACTGGATTGTCGTGTTGCTGGAGATGGATGGGGCCTTCGGGGCTGGTGAGTGGTGTGGAGAGCGGTGCGGAGGTGGTGAAGTCCTTGTTCAGCTCCACGTTTTCGTGAATGACCACGCCATTGAGCCGCACCGTGAGTCGCGGCCAGGCGGTGCGAGTGCCTGCGGCATCAAACTTCGCTGCGGTGAACTCCACGTCGTAGGTCTGCCACGTGAGCGGTGGCAGGCACATGTTCAGCCGTGGTTTCGCGATGGAGTAGAGACCACCGCACTCGTTTTGCTCGCCCGTCAGGCCGAAGGAATCGAGCACCTGCGTCTCCCAGCG
>JBKCXA010000131.1:0-4225 GCA_046316935.1 Prosthecobacter sp. | reverse complement strand
CAAATACTTCGCCTTCATCAGCCACAGCCGGAAGGACAGCAAGGCCGCCGTGTGGCTGCAGAAGCGCCTTGAGTGGTTCCGCTTCCCCGTGAAGCTCGTGGCGGAAGATCGACGCCCGCCGCATGACCGCTTACAGGCGCTTCATCTGCGCAATGACAATTGGACCAGAGACATGGCCGCACTTGTTAAAGAGATTTGAGCTTCCCTGCCGAAGCGTTTTTGGCGTTTGTCTTGCAGGTGATTGCAAAACCTCGCTGAGAACAGGGGGCGAAGGGACAACAACCAAAGTAATGATGAGTTGTTAACACCTCACGCACTGCCTGTCCGCGCATCTCGGTGTTGCTGACACACTTGCTCATTGATCCACCTCGCCTTGGACCACCGAGCCGCTGCGCGTGGCAGCGGGGCGTTGCTCCATGCAGGCCTCGGGCAAGGTTGCTTCCTTCATTACTGACACCGCTGACGAAGTTCCTTGGCATCCCTTGGAGGCGATCTCCCTGGCCCGACTGGAGCCGAAGCCCGATGATCAAGCCGATGCCGCACGCGCGAGACCCTGCTCATCTGCCCCCGCTTCCTCGCCCTGCTCACGCTCAAGTGTCAGCGCGAGGCTGATGAGCGCATCTATGATCGCGACACGCTGTCGGGGAATGCGGCGTGGTGTGCGAAGCTCCTGCAGGACGAACTGCATCTCGACACCGAAGCGAAGGAAACGCTGGAGTCGAAGGCAAAGGTTGAAGCGAAGTAGCTTCGATTGGCAATCGAAGCCGTGCGTCTGCTGGCCTTGCTCAACGGAGGAGGGAAAGGGGCTGTCACGCATTGATCACATCTCTCCCAAGTGCATTTCAACCTGTGGCCTGTAGGCCAGGTCTGTGACTCGGCATTCCGCCTCGCAGAGGCGGCCTACAGCGCAGGCGGGGTGAGACATGGGGGCTATGTTTGGGCAGCAAAAAAGCTTCGACTGCCAGTCGAAGCGACGATGTCCTCAAACCAGGACGCGCTTCACCTCGTCTTCGCGGTAGCCGAAGCCGTGACCATGCAGCGTGCTCAAATCCACGATGCCTTCGCGGCGGCGGTAGAGGCCGGGGTGGACGGCTTCTTCGGGGATGGAGGCATCGGGGTAGAACTGCATGGCGTTGCACTCGACGCCCTGTATGGTGCCGGCGTGGGCGGCGAGGCGCACATGCGGGATCATGGCGAGCATGGGATTGGTGAGGTCCTGCACCATGAGCGGCATGCCGTGGGCGTTGGCCCAGCAGAGGCTCAACAGCGCACCAGTCTGCGTTTTGCAGGTTTTCAAGGCCACGCCGCTCCAGCCGAGTCGGCGGCCGAGTCGGACGAATTCCCAATCGTGGGCGCTTTCATCGAGGAAGAGCGGCTTGCGGGCGGAGACGCTGCGCACGTCGATTTGATTGGCTTCGAGGTCGTAGGGGAAGGGTTGCTCGACGTAGAGCGTGCGGGCGTAGATCTCCGGTTCATCGCGGAGGAGCCTGTCCATGATCGCGTTGACGTAGGGGGGCTCTTTGACGGTGCAGTTGAAATCGGCGCTGAGCCAGCGGACGCCATGGGCGAAGCCGATGCGGCCGACGCGGACCATGCGCTCGTAATCCCACGCGGCATCGGTGCCGCGGAGCTTAACTTTGAGACACTTGAGGCCATCACGCTGAATCCAGTCGGCCAGCAGCACGGGGTGCGCGTCCTTCGGTTCGCTGCCGGTCAAATCGGCGGCTTCGAGGGCATCGACACCGCCGACGAGATGCCACACGGGCAGTTGTTTCGGCGCATCCATGACGAGGAAGTCCTGCGGATGCCTGCCACGGAAGTCGAGCCCGCTGCCTTCCTCCGGTGTGATGAAGGCGGCGAGGTCGCGGCTCATGAACTCGGCGTTGTAGCAGGTGTAGATGTCGCGCTCATGCAGACGGCCAAAGGCATCGTGGATGGCGATGTCGAAGGCGCTGAAGGCCACGAGCGAGCCGAGGTAGGGCATGGGATCGCCACCCGCGACGGCATTGGCCTCCTGCGTGGCGGTGGCGAGCTCGCCGTGGATGAAATCCTGGCCGAGTTCCATCGCATGGCCGCGCAGTCCGCTCCTGACGATCTTTTTCGCGAGAAGCTCGGAAAAGCTCTTCATGCGCTCCGTGCGCACGGCGACGCTGAGCGTGCTGGGCCACACCCACGAGACGCTGAGCGGTGTCTCCCCCCAGCCGATGGCTGTGCGGCCTTTGTCATCATGGACGGTGACCTTCACGCGGAGGCAGACCACGTTGGTGACCGTCTCCGGGCCGAACTTGAGCGGCACCCGCATGGTGACGGGCAGAAAGTGAACCTCGGCGGCGGAGACTTGGATGTCGGTGGGTTTGCTCATTGCTGGATCAAGCTTTCTCGGCGGCCTGCTTCTCGATCAGGGTGGCGATTTTTTCGGCGCAGTCCTTCACAGACTGCTTCTGGGCGGCCTGTTTCATTTTGCTGGCCTTTTTCGGATCGAGAAGGATCTCGCGCACGGCGTCGGTGAGCGTGTCGGCGTTCACGGTGGACTCGGGCATGAGTTTCGCGGCTCCGGCACGGTCAAAAATCTCCGCGTTGCGGGTCTGATGGTCCTCGGCGGCATGCGGGTAAGGGACGAGCAGGCTGGGGACGCCGAAGTAGGCGAGCTCGGTCATGCTGGAGGCACCGCTGCGGGCGATGGCGAGATCGGCCACTCGGTAGGCGAGGTCCATACGGTGGCAGAAGGCAGCGACATGCTGCTTGAGCAGCGGGTGCTTCGCGTAGGTGTCGCGCACTTCCTCGTAGTCAGTGGTGCCGGCGATGTGGAGGACCTGGATGTCCATCTTTTCAAACTGCTCCAGCGCCATGCCGACGGCGCGGTTGATGCCTCGAGCGCCCTGGCTGCCGCCCATGATGAGGAGCGTGCGCTTGTTCTTGTCGAGCTTGAAAAGGCGTGCGGGTCATCGCTGTTCTTTTCCCGCATGCTGCCGCGGATGGGCGTGCCGATGACGCGGACGTCAGGATGCTTGGGAAAGAGCGGTTTGCAGGCCTCGAGGCCGCACAGGACGATGTCGGAGTAACGGGCGTTGAGTTTGTTGGCCTTGCCGGGGATGGCGTTGCTCTCGTGGATGAGGGTGCGGCACTTTTCCTTCCGCCCGGCGTAAAGCGGCGCAAAGGAGGTGAAACCGCCCATGCCGAGCACGACGCTGACGTCATGCTCGCGGATGATCTGACGGCAGCGCTTCGTGCCCTGCCACAGCCCTTTGAGGAAGCCGACCATCTTCGGCGACCAGGGCTTGGGCATGGCGAGGAAGGGCATTTTTTCAAATCGGAGCTCTTTGTGGCCGCTGGCGGCGAGGGAATCGATCTTCTTTTCGCTGATGAGCAGGGTGACATCATGGCCACGTTTAGCGAGCACCTCGCCGACGGCGATGCCTGGAAACAAATGTCCGCCCGTGCCGCCGCACGCGATGAGGACGTGAATATTGGATTTTTTCGCTTTCAAGGTTGGTTGAGAAACGACGCGTTTACGAAGCCTTAAGGCTCCGTCGAGCGGCAAAATCACCAATTTACCATCCGGGCTTTTCGTGGGCGTCACCGCCCGGGGGCATTCCCCTGCCCCTCCCGGGCCCTGAGCGCCGCGCCGAGCGGCTTACTTGGTGCCGTCGTAGGGGACGGCGCGGGGGATCTGGTTCAGGCGGGGGCTGCTGAACTCGAGCGCCTCCTCGTAGAGATTGGAGCGGCCCTGCTCGATGCGGTTGGGGCCGTCGTGGCTGTCCGACTCCCTCATGATGTGCGGCTGGATGAAGATGAGCAGTTCCTCACGTGTGCTCTCCTTCTGCGTGGTGCCGAAGAGGTGCTTGATGATGGGGATGCGGCGCAGGAAGATGCCTCCACGGGCACTGTCATTCACCCGCTCGGTGATGAGGCCGCCGAGCACGACGGCCGCGCCGTCCTTCACGGAGACCTCGGTGACGAGTTCCTGAGTGCCAATGGTGGGCACGGTGTTCCCGGAGATGGTCTGGGTGCCGACGATGTTGTCATTGATCTGGGCAATCTTGAGCGTGACCTCGTCATCGGAATTGATGAGCGGGATGACTTCGAGCTTCAAAAGCACATCGCGATACTCAACGCTGACGCTGTTGCTGGCCACACCGCCTGCGAAAGCGCCGTTGCTGAGGATCTGGGCCGGGACGGCGATCTTTTGACCGCTTTGGATCACGGCCTTGGAGGCGTTCTTGGC
>JBKCXA010000130.1:0-12923 GCA_046316935.1 Prosthecobacter sp. | reverse complement strand
TGCTCGACATTCCAGACACCGGGCTGGCGATACTCGGACGGATTCGTGAGGAGCTGGCGGGCGGCGATCATGGCGGGGACGCCGGTGGTGTAGCTCACGCCTTGGCTGTTCGTCTCCTTGTAGCACTCCTGGTGGTCGCAGATGTTGTAAACGTAGTAGCGCTTGGGCTGGCCGTCTTTGCCAGTGCCTTCGATCCAGTTGCCGATGCAGGTCTTGCCCTTCGTGTCAGGGCCGAGCGTTCCGGGCTCCGGCAGCAGCGTCTTGAGGAATTCGATGGGGATGATGTCCACGCCTTTGTGCTTCACGGGATGGATGCCCGTCATGCCGACATTCACGAGGACTTCCATGTGCTTGATGTAAGCATCGCCAAAGGTCATCCAGAAACGCGCACGGCGCATCGGGATGTGCTTCGTGAGGCTCTCCAGCTCCTCGTGGTAGAGGCAGTAGATGTTCTTCGGACCGATGCCGTCCGGGAAGGGGAAGCTGCGTTTGATTTCGAGCGGCTTCGTCTCCACCCACGCGCCGTTTTCCCAGTAGCGACCATTCGCGGTGACTTCGCGGAGGTTGATCTCAGGATTGAAATTGGTGGCGAAGGCCTTGCCGTGATCGCCCGCGTTGCAGTCGAGGATGTCGAGCGTGTCGATCTTGCTGAAGTGATGCTTCAAGGCGTAGGCGGTGTACACATTCGTCACGCCGGGATCAAACCCGCAGCCGAGCAGCGCGGTGAGGCCGGCGGCCTTGAATTTCTCCTGGTAAGCCCACTGCCAGTGGTATTCGAACTTCGCCACGTCACGCGGCTCGTAGTTCGCGGTGTCGATGTAGTGCACTCCGGCCTCCAGGCAGGCGTCCATGATGGTGAGGTCTTGATAAGGCAGCGCCACATTGATGACGACCTCGGGCTTGAAGCTTTTGAGCAGCTTCACGAGCTCCGGCACGTTGTCCGCATTGACCCCGGCGGTCTGGATGGGGCGCTTCAGCTCCGCGGCAATGCCATCGCATTTCGACTTCGTGCGGCTGGCGAGCATGATCTCACCGAAGACCTCGGGAAGCTGGGCGCATTTGTGGGTGACGACGCGGCCGACGCCGCCGGCTCCGATGATGAGGACTCGATGAGACATGATGGGAAGTGAGGAGTGATTCGTGATGCGTGAATCAGGCCGCCGAGTCTAGCAGGCATGCCGGGAATGCAAGCGACGGAAACGCCGTGCTTGTTAGGAAGCGATTCGGCTGGCGAGCGAGGCATCCTGCGCTTGGTGGGAACCCTATGAACGCAAAACGCCTCACGGGGCCAGCGGTTGGACACTCTGGACGCGGAAAAACAGCTTCTCGGTGATAGTGTGGGTGATGCCGCGGGTGGTGGAGGACCCGACCTCCGGGAGGAAGAGGCCGGGGCGGCATCGCTCCATGAGGTGAGATCGAAACTATGTTGGGTTTTGTTGAGGCGCTGCGGGCTGCTGGGCCAGGTGATCCAGGTGGTGATGCTGGTGGCGGGCTCACCGTTCAGGATCTGAATCATGATTGTCACCTGCGGGCGGCTGGTGGAAGCGAGAGGATCTGTGTCGGCGCGGAATTCATTGAGATCGCTCACGCCATCTCCATCGCTGTCTAGGTTGGTGCCTAGAAGAGTGGTTCTTCCGCTGCGGCTGAGTTCCCATGCATCGGAGATGCCATCGGAGTCCACATCGGTGATGGCGATGGTGTCGGTTTTGAGGAGGCCGGTGTTGACATAGGCGTAGCTGTCGCGCTCGCCACGATTCGACTGCTGGGCGTGCCAGGCGGCGGGGAGGAACTAGAGGGCAGTGAGAGGTCAGAGGAGGGGCGGTTTCTAACCTCCGTAGGCGCTTGCAAAGCACCCTTCCTTGGAAGGCCAGTGGGCGCGGAGTTTGGCGCGGGCACGGCTGAGGGCGGTGCGCTCGGCGGCGGTGGAGCGTGTTTCATTGTTCTCTTCGTGCAGATGGCGCTCGATGAGAGTGCGTTCGCGTTCCGGGAGGGCATCGAGGAGGGCCTGGAGGCTGGCGTGGAGCTCCTGGCGCATGAGAGCGCGGTCGGGGCGGCGCTCGTGGTCGGTGAGGGTACACTCATCGGCATCCAGCGCGGCGTTTTCAAAGCAGGCACTGAGCGCGTGGCGGTTCTGCCAGTGACGGCGGAGCTTCCAGCAGGTGTTTCGCGCGATGACGCTGAGCCAGCAGGCAAAGGGGCGCTGCGCGGTGTAGCGCGGCAGCGCGGCAAAGACCTGCGCGAAGACTTCCTGCGCAGCGTCCTCGTGCATCTCCTCGGGCACGCCGCTGTGCCGCACGGCACGCAGGACGAGCGGGCGATGGACCTGCACGAGCCAGGCGGCGGCACTCTGGCTGCGGTGCTGCTGCCAGGCGTGCAGGGCGGTGTCGAGTTGTTGAATGGAGCTCATGAAAGGAACAGGCAAAGTTTGGCCACAGCGAGGCTTTGCGGCCTGGATTACTGATCGAAGGAGGAGGAGGAATCGAAGCCGCCCGTGGCTTGGTCTGGATGCTGTTCAGCGCCGACGGCGCAAAACGAGCGCCATGAGGCCGATGCCGAGCACGAGTGTGCGGGATGGCTCCGGCACGGCGGCGACGGCGAGACGGAAGCCGACATTGTCCGCCTCGGCATACGAGGTGTAGAAAAAGCGCGAGGTGGAGCGCACGGCGAACTGCGTGTCGTTGTAGGCACCGCCACGCATGCCGCGGGAGCCGCCGAGCGTGGTGGATGTGGCGTCATTGAGTTCATACACGTTCCCACCCTGGTCGTAGGTGCCATAGTAGCTGGCGGTGAGCACGCCGGCGCTGCCCACGGTGGTGACGTTGCCGTTTTGCGCGTTCCAATCGGCCCCGTTGCCGTAGTTCACGATGTTTGCACCGGGATTGCTGATGTCGCCGATGGCATTGGCGGCGGCGAGGGCTATGGAGAAGTTCGTCTGCGTGGGATTGAGCCAGTAGCCATCCACATCGCCGCCGGGGGCATGATAGGCGGCCTTGTACCATTCATTCTCCGTGGGCAGGCCGATGGTGCCGGTGGCGCGGGTGAAGCCGATGCCGCTCATGGCTCCGGCGAGCTCGTAGCTGCCGGTCTCCGTGCTGCCGGAGCCCTGGCCGTTTTGCAGCCAGTTGGAGAAACGGGCCGCGTCGAACCAGTTCACCCAGTTCACAGGCTTGTCGCCCATGTTGGCCTTCACGGCGTATTTGCTGCCGGAGGCCGCTCCGCTGTTGAAGGTGATGCCGCCGCGGGCGCTGCTGCTCATGCTGCCGTTGTAGAGGGAGTAGGTGTTGGTTCCGCCGGGGTCTGCCGCGTTGAGGAAGGCGGTGTATTGCGCGTTGGTGATCTCGTAGGTGCCGATGTTGTAAACGTAGCCGACGCTGCCGAAGCCGGTGGAGTCGTTGGCATTGCCCGCGTTTCCAACCGTGGACCACTGGATGGTGACGCTGGCGTGCAAAGGCATGGTGAGGCCAAGGAGCGCGATGGTGAGGAGAAGAGGTTTCTTGTTCATGGGTGGAGCTGCGGTGTGGTGATGCGCGTGCTTTTTCGCACAGCCGGATCAAGGCGGGTATCAGACCTCAGTCGGATGCGCGGGGTGTTTGGAGGGCGTTTTGATCCGACTTTGGTCGGATGTGATGCTCCTTCGTTGATCGACTCGTGAGGACGCGAAACAAAAACACCGCACGGTGAGACCGTGCGGTGCTGGATGGAAACCAACGAGATGGACAGATGCCTCAGGGCTGCACGAGGCGGTAAAAACGCCCGTTGCCACTGATAGGCACCGTGAGGCTCAAAGTGGAGCCGCCGAGCATCTGCGCATCGGTCACGGGTGTCCAGTCTCGCAGATTGGTGCTCTGCTGGAGCTGCCAGCCGAGGTAGGCAGCTGACCATTCCATTTTGAACTGACCCGCGGCGGCCTCGGTTTCGACCTTGGGCTGCTGTGGCAACTCACCCATGAGCTGGAGGTCAAAGAAGCTCTTGTCCTGGCTGGCTGCGATCAGATCCTGATGCACGGAGACGGCGAGGTGATTCCTCCCGGCGACGAGATGCGCGGGATTGACCAGATAATGCTGCCAGATGGCCTCTGAGCCTGCGGGAGGAGTTTGGTTGGCAAATGCCTTGGGCAGCGGATGGCCAGCGGGCTCACAGTAGGATGCGTAGAGGTTCACATTGTGGGTGATGAGGCGCTGACCGTTCAGGTACACGGCCACGCCGGCATCCATGCGCACAAAGAGGTGCAGCGCGGTGTAGGCGGCAGGGTCGGCCACGTCGAAGGATTTGCGGTAGAGCACGGATTTATTGGCATAGGTGGCATTGGCCGGGCTGGAGCGGGTGACGGCGGTGCTGAGGCTGCTGCCGAAGCCATAGCCGAGCGGGGCAAAGCCACGGCTCCAGGAGCTGTCATTGGCCGCTGGAGCACGCCAGCCGGCATCGATGTTATCGACGGGCTTGTCCCAGTAGCTCCAGTAGTCTCCCGCTGGCACGAGTATGCCCGCAGGCGGCTGCGTGATGGCGGCGGTGGGCACGGCCGTGAGCTCGAAATCAAACACCAGATCCCGCTGCTCCACGGTGGCGGGTTTCACACTCTGATGCAGCTCCACGGCGATGACATTACGCCCCTGCACGAGGTAGGTGGGCGGCAGATCGAGCGTGTGCCATTGTGTTTCGGCATCGCGGTCAATGTCACTGAGCGCGGTGGTTCGCGGCTCCACGAGATCCGGCATGTTGCTGAGCCAGACGCGGTTTCCATTGAGATAGACCACCGCGCCGTCATCGCGCATGAGTTTGAGCCGGAGCTGGCTGATGGCGGTGGGAGGCCCGGTGTGAAAACTGGTGCGGAAGTAGGTGGTGATGCGGTCGGGATTGGAGTCCAGATAGGGATTGTTGCCTGAGCTGCCATTCTTGTCCTTGGCGAAGCGTGCCATGAGGACGGGCCAGTTTTTGTCATCAAAATCCGGCCTGGTGAAGTCCACCGGCTTGCCGCCCGCATCCAGTGGCAGGTCATGCGCATTGACTCTCCACGCGGAGCCTGCGGGCAGCAGCGTGACATCCGATGAGGTTGTCACTGGCGCGGTGGTGATGCGCAGGACAAAGCTGCGCGTGGCGGTAGCGAGACCATCGCTGACGGTGAGGGTGATCGTGCTCTCACCCAGCACGCCGGGAAGCGGAGCGAGCTGGAGCCAGCGCACGGCGGGATTGGCATCGCCGAGGATTTGCATGGCGGCGTTTGGCAGCAAGGCCGCATTGCTGGAGCTGGCGGTGACGCCGAGGCCGGCGAGATCGTGATCGACATCACTCAGGATGAGCTTCACGGGCAGCAGCACGGTATCCACGGCGGCGGCGCGGCTGAGCACGGGCTGCATCTGCGGCAGGTCATTCACGGGCGTGACATTCAGCGTGAAGCTGCGCCAGGTGGCGGAGGAGCCGTCACTGACTTTCACGGTGATGACGGTGCTGCCGTTGGCATCCGGCTCAGGAGTGAGGGTGAGGTCAAATTTCCCATCCTTACCGGGAGACACGCTGATCTGCACGCTGTTGACGAGCTCTTCATTGGAGCTGCTCACGGTGATGCTCAGCGGGCCGCCCTGGATGCCGGAGTCGATGTCCTCCTCGAAATCAGCGGCTCCGAAGGTCACGGAGATGGCCCCTGAATCTTCGAGGACGGTCCGGTCCTGAATGCCGCTCACCACCGGCGCGTGGCTGAGGGCTAGCTCGAGATCAAACTCCACATCCCCAGGGCTGCGCACACTGCCAGAGTCATGCACCTCCACGGCGATGAGATTGGTGCCGCCAGGGACGAGCACAGCGGGATTCACCGGGATGAAGATGGCGGCATTTTCCAGCTCACCCTCCGTGCTGGTGAGTGCCCGCGTGCTGGAGTCGATGCGACCATCCGGCATGTTGTGCCGGGCCACCTCGATGCCATTGATATAAATCACCGCGCCATCATCACAGATCATTTTCAGCACCATCTGCCCGGCGGGAAATTGCGGCATGGTGAAGCTGCGGCGGAAGTAGCAGGTGGTACGGCCGAGAGCGGCGGGCAGCACGGTCCAGCCTTGGAAATTCGAGGCCGGCGCGGGGTAGGTGAAGCGTGCATTGTCCACAGCCCATGCGCTGTCATCATAGCTGGTAAGTCGCCAGCCACTCGACGGAGGCCCTGCGGCAGCCCAGTAGCGCCAGTCCTCGCTGCCGGAGGCCAGCAGCGTCACGCCCGGCGTATCGGGCCGCACGGTGACGATGAATTCCTCCGTCGTTGTCAGCTCGCCATCAAACACACTCACCGTGATCGCCGCGCTACCGTGGCGGTTTGTTTCCGGTGTGATGCTGAGTGTGCGGTTCGCGCCTGTGCCGGTGATTTGCAGGCCCTGCGTGTGGATGAGCGTCAGGTCCGAGGAGGCAGCACTCACCACCAGCGAGGCGGGCGAGCTGTTTGGATCACCGATGGCAAAGGGCACATCCAACGTAGTGTCCTCATCCATCGTCTTGTTCGTGATGAAGGAGATCGTTGGAGCATCGTTTTCTTCCACGATGATGCTTTTCGCGAGCGAGACGGTGCCGCCGTGCTTGTCCGAGGCGATGCACGCCACCTGATACACGCCCATCGCGGGAAAGATGACCTCGATGGTGCGCTTGTTGGGGAAAATAGCACGCTGCGCCAGACCATCGTCAAAGCCGGGAACCTGCCAGTGGTAGGCCAGGTCCGTGTCCTCCGCGTCGGTCACATTTGCGGTGATGAAGAGTTTTTCGCCAAGGCCGATCCTCGGACTGCTGGTGGTGATGCTGCCCACAGGCGCCGTATTGCCCGGCACGGCACGCTGCACCTCCACGGTGATCATACCCACTCCGGGCACCGCCTCCAGCGTGGTGATGTAGGCACCGCCCATGCCAAAGGTGCGCCCCGGCAGCAGCGTGCTGTCGTAGTTGCCATCGCTGAAGATTTCCGTGTTTGGCGTCTCTGGTGTGGCATCCAGCAGCCAGGAGCGCGGGCCGTCACGCCGTGCCAGGCGCAGCATCGCGCCGTAGGCGATGTGTTGGAAATCCCACTTCACATACGGCTTCGTCTCCGCGAGCGGCGTGACACTGCGCATCCGGTATTCGATAAAGAGGTCTTCTTTGGAAAGGTCCGTGCGTACCTGCAGGCCGCGCACACCGGCGTTTTCATCCAGATCATGCTCACGGATCGTGAAGACACCACTGCCGGTGACCACGGGCAGCGAGGCATTGTCCATCCAGCGCAGCCAGTGCTTCGAGCGTGCGTTGAAGTCACGCCCGGACAGGCCCATGTTGTCATACACATCGCCATAGACTTCCTCCGCATAGTCAAAAGGGCTGCCCGCCGGCAGCGGGATCAGGCTGGAGGCATGGCGCAGCCCAAAGTTATGCCCCAGCTCATGCAGCGCGATGTTCAAATTGATGTTGATGCGATCCTCTGAGCTATCACTCGGGCCGCTCGCTCGCACGATTGCCAGCCCTTGGCCTATGCGGCCAAACCCGGACCACCAGACCACTTCCGGCGCGTCCCAAGGAGACTCCTCATCCGTGATGGGCGCATTTCCAGCCAGCACGAGCAGGAAGGGGTAATCCTCCTTCGAGTAGTCCTCCTCCAGTTCGCTCCACACCTCATCCCAGATATCGCCGATCTCGTCCCCCTCGTAGTCTTCCGCTTTTTTATCGAGGTACACCGTGCGTGCCAGTGCGGAGCCACCCGCTCCCACTGTTGCGATGTCCAGCCTGCCGCAGGACCACGCTTTGTAATTCTCACCCAGGCGACGCACGATCTCCCTGCATTCAGAGTCTGAAAGACCGTGGTAGTTCGTGTGCCCGCTCTCCGACTCAAACTCCACCCGAGCCACCAGCACACGCTTCGTGCCTGTCGTCCAGCCCGCTGGTGCGCGGGAAAGCGTGCTCGGCTGGGCGTCGGAGTCTGAGCCTCCGTAGGCCTGCACCTCGGCCGTTTCGGCAAAGAATACCTGCGCCGCATGCTCGCGGCAGCAGTGGGACTGCGTCTGCGTGCCCACACGGATCACGAGTGGTGACGTCACCGCCGCCGTGTGCTCTGGATTCGTCACACGCGGCGCGTTGGATGAATACTCCGCCACTTCCACGTCCTCCAGCACACGCGCGGGCCACTCACTCACCGCCAGCTCGCCATCCAGCGCCACGCCATGGATCGCCACGTCTTCCTTGGATGGCATCATCTCACGGCGGCCATAAGTGAAGGCTTTGAAGCTGCGTCCATCTTCCAGCACCGCCTGCGTACTAACCGCTTGCTTGCCAGCGGGCAGTTTACCACTGGCGTAAAAGAGGCCGCTCACCCGCAGATCACCGAGCGCATCGATGCGCTCCTCCAGCAGCGCCTGAACCACTGGCGGCATCTTTCGCCGCACGCTCTCCGGCACCGCGCAGGCCAGTGCAGCCTCTGGATCGGCTGAAATGAGCTTCCTCATCTCCGCGCGACGCTCCGTGGCCGCTTTCACCCCTTCAGCGATTTTTTCCGCCGAGGGCTTCGCGGTGAAATCCCGCGCCCAGGCCTGAAAAGCGGCCAACACGGGCACTTCGGATGTTTTTTGCCAAAGCACCTCCGCCGTGGGTGGCAGCCCGGCGGCTGGTTCCGGTAGATTCATCCCACGCAGCGGCTTGGCGGCTGACGGCACCGGCGCCGGCGTGCGCCAGAAAAATCCGACGAGTGCGAGAGCGCAGACAGAGGTGAGGAGGGCGAGTTTCGTTTTCATGAGATGCGCCTCATCTCTTCCACGCCTCTCCGCAGGCGGGTATCGGACCTCGGTCGGATGCGTGGCGGCTCCGGCGGGTGTTTTTATCCGACTTTGGTCGGATACCGTCGCGCGGCGGATTGTGGCATGTTAATGCCATTAAATGCCATTTAGACCGCCAACCTCGATCTGGGCCGCGCTCCTGTTTTTCACGGGAACGTCCGTTTTGCCTGCCCAGCAGCCGCAAGAGGCTGAACTAGGCTCTGTGGCGCAGGTGCTGGCCGTGAGCGCTTTCGAGGCCGGCGCAAAGCCGCGCCCCGTGCGGCTCTCAGGCGTCGTGCTCGGCGTGAACACCGCCCAGACGCACTTCACCCTCCACGACGGAGTGAAATCCATCGGCGTGGAACTCACGCAGCCGTTTTATCAATTGAAGCAAGGGGACGAGGTCGAGATCCTCGGCAGCACGATGACGGCCACCTTTCCCGGCGCGGCGCATCCACGCGTGAAGGCGGCCTCCATCCATGTCAAAGGCACCGCACCGCTGCCGCAGGCTCTCCCGGTGGATCTGCCGACGCTCGTCTCATTCACGCATTTTGATCAATGGGTGAGCAGCGAGGCATTTGTGATGGACTGGCAGCATGCGAATGGCGAACTGAGCCTGCGCGTCGTGGCGAATGGTGGTTATTATGTGGCCACGGTGCGTCTGCCGGATGCGACGGCCATTCCAGCCAGGCTCCATGGAGCACGCCTCAGACTCACCGGAGTCAACGCGGGCAACCGCACGACCGAGAACTGCCTCTTGGTGCCATCCGCGGCGCAGTTGGAGGTGCTCGAAGAAGGTGCCAATGATGTTTTTGAAGCTCCCATCGCCTCCGTGCCTGACCTCATGCAGAGAAAAGTCGAGGCGGGGCGCCGCTACCGCGTGCGAGGCATCGTGACAGCGGTCAGTGAGGAGCGGAAAATCTTCCTCGTCACCCCGGAGGGAGACCTGATGGCCTACCTGCTCGTGCGCCGTGATCAGGACGTGCCCGGCACGCTCTACAGTTCTGGGGGGAACTGGCCGCCACCTCAGGCGGGAGATGTCGTCGAAGTCGTCGGCTCCACCTTTGAAACGCCCAACAGCAACCTGAACGCCAGCGGGCTGAACTGGTGCCAGTTGCGCAAGCTCGGCACCCAGGCCGTGCCACCACCACGCGCGGTGGACATCGAGACGCTCCTGTCTTGGAGGAACCACGATGAATGGTGCAGCGTCGAAGGCACCGTCACCGGCTGGATGCAGGGTGCCACCACCCGCCTCTACTCCATCGTGGACGCGCACGGCTGGGCCATCGTGCAGGTGCGTGATGTCACGGGGGCGAGCTTCCCAAAAGATCTACACGGCGCCCGCCTCCGCTTCACCGGCATCAGCCGCAGCCGTGTCGCCAATCCAGGTGAGGCGCTCGTCGTGGCAGGCACCTCGTTTATTGAGGTCATCAAGGCCGGCAGCGCGGATCCATTCGCCGTGCCTCAGATGGAGATGCGTGACCTCATGAAGCAAAAAGCACCCTCGGGAGATCGCGTGCGCACGCGTGGCATCGTCACCGGGCACACCGGCGCCACCGTGCTCTACCTGCGGGATCAAAACAGCGCCATCTGCGTGCTCCTGCAGGATCCCTGGGCCAGAGGAACGGGCACGCACTACGCCGATGCCGGTCCGCTGCCAAAGCTCCAGCCGGGAGATGAAGTGGAGGTCATGGGCTCTCCCATGCAGCCCCGTGCCGGCCTGGATGCGGATGGCTTTGACCTGTATCAGACACACGTCCGCGTCCTCGGTAAAAAAGATCCACCCGCCCCCGTGCCCGCCACCATCGCAGAGATCGCCGCCGGTGCTCACACCAGTGACTTCGTCGAGACCCGCGGACGCATCGTCGGCGTGCAGCAGCAGTCGGTGCGAAATGAATGGCGCACCACCCTCCTGCTCGAGGCGGACACCGGCGAACGCATCCCCCTCGTCCATCAGGCGACAAAGATCGCCAGCTTCAGCAATCAGCACGTTGATCACGACGTGCTCGTCCGCGCCTTTGTGGATCGTGCCACCGCGAAAACACCACGCCAGCTCTGGACCGTGGATGAGCAGGACATCGACATCCTCGGTGTCTCCTCGGTCGTGCTCACCCGCAGGCTGTGGATGTATGGCGGCGGTGGAGCGGTCGTCATGACGTTGCTTCTGGGCTGGATCACCATGCTGCGCCGCCACGCCCGCCGCCAGGCTCGCGCCAATGCGGAACTGAAAACCGCCACAGATGCCGCGAGAGAGAGCGAGCAGCGCTGGAAGCTCCTCTTTGAGCAAAGCCCCCTGAGCGTGCAGATTTTTTCACCTGACGGACAAACGAAACGCATCAATCACGCGTGGAAAAATCTCTTCCGCCTTAATGACGAACAGGGATACGCCTTCAATGTGCTCAAGGCTCCGGATCTGATCGCCTCCGGTGCCGTGGAGCACATCCGCAAGGCCTTCCAGGGGCAGGTCGTGCATGTGCCGCCCGTGCCCTACCCCATCCCCGGTGATCCGCCTGAGACACGCTGGATCGGCGGCGTGCTCTACCCGGTGAAAAACGATGCCGGGGACATCATCGAAGTCGTCACCATCCACAATGACATCACCGAGAGCAAACGCGCCGCCGAGACCCTCATGGAGATCAATCACCTCCTCGAAAAACGCGTCGAGGAGCGCACCACCGAGCTGCAAAAAGCTCAGTCGGACCTCCAGCACGCCCTCGAGCAGGAGCGCGAGCTGGGCGAGCTAAAGTCACGCTTCGTCACCATGGTCAGCCATGAGTTCCGCACCCCGCTGGGCATCATCATGAGCGCTGTCGAGCTGCTCCAGCACTACTCCGACCGCCTGCCCGAAGAGGAAAAAAAACTCCAGCTCCACGAAATCCAGGCCAGCACGAAGCACATGGGTGGCCTCATGGAGCAGGTCCTCCTCCTCGGCCGCGCCGAGGCCGGCAAACTCACCTGCAAACCGCAGCCGCTCGATCTCGCCACCTTCGCCGATCGCATCATCGACGAGACCCAGTCCATCTCGAACCGCAAATGCTCCATCATCCTGCAAACCGAGGGTGACCTCGACGGTGCACGCGTCGATGAAGCTCTGCTGCGTCACATCCTCGGCAATCTCGTCTCCAACGCCGTCAAATACTCCCCCGCAGGTGCCGAGGTGCTCATCCAGCTCCGCCGCGAAGGGCCGAATGCCGCCCTCATCATCACCGACCGCGGCATCGGCATCCCGGAGAAGGATCGCGAGCGTCTCTTCGAAGCCTTCCACCGCTGCAGCAACGTCGGCGAGATCCAGGGCACCGGCCTCGGCCTCGTCATCGTGAAACGCTGCGTCGATCTCCACAGCGGCAGCCTTGATCTCGAAAGCGAAGTCGGAAAAGGCACCACCTTTACCGTGCGTCTGCCGGTGTTCGTTGCCTAAAGCGGTGCAGTCTGCTCCTTCGCACCCGCCTTCATCGTGCTCTCCACCGCGCCATAGAGCGCCGTCCACGCCTCACGCACCTCGGGTGTGAACTTCCGATCCAGCGTCACCGCCAGCATGTCCAGCAGCGCCGTGCCCACCGTGGCGTAATGCTCGTCCTTCACGCCGTAGCCGACATGGCGGGCACCCATCGCCTTCAGCTCCGCCACGAGGCCAGCAGGACTCTCCAGCATGCCGATCAGCGCCGCCAGCATGTCGGTGAGCTTCTGCGCCTGCTCGCGGATGTCGCCTTTGAAAAGCGGCCGCAGCGATGGATCGATCTCAAACAGCCGCCGGTAAAACACCAGCGCACCCACCTCCTGGTGGATGGCGAGTTCGGCAAAGGATTGGCGGATGAGTTGGACTTGGTCGGATGTCATTGGCCCTGAACTAACCACAGACCATTCCACCGGGACATCCGACTTTCGTCGGATGGCGCGTTTTCAGAAAAGCTCCATGATCTGGGCATGCCCGCGAAAATCCTCATCATCGAAGACCAGTCCCCCATGCGCCGGAATCTCGCCCTGATGCTGCAAATGGAAGGCTATGAGGTCAGCGCCGCTGAAAACGGCCGCGTCGGGCTTGAAATAGCCCGCAAGGCACGCCCGGACCTCATTCTGTGCGATGTGATGATGCCCGAGATGGACGGATACGCCGTCATTCAGGCCCTCCGCGACGACGAGGCCTTCGACAACACGCCCTTCATCTTCCTCACGGCC
>JBKCXA010000129.1:0-2088 GCA_046316935.1 Prosthecobacter sp. | reverse complement strand
GCACATAGTCCTCGGGATTCGGCACGGGCGTGTAGCCAAGGTCATAGCCAGCCTGATTGGCCGCGTTCTTTTTGCCGACGGGAGCCATCGCTTTCGGCTCAGGGAAGTCTTCGAGCGTCAAAGGCAGCGCCCAAGGGGTGGCGGGCCAGGTGACGGGCTTTTTGAGGTTCTGCATGACCCACATGTTGCTCATGCCCATGCGGCCTTTTTCTTCCATCATGAACTCCGCGCCTGCGAGTGCTCCCACGCTGCCGTGGCCGGTGCAATCGACGAAGAATTTGCCGACGAAGCGGGTTTCCTTGCCCGTCTTCGTGTCGAGGCCGGTGACGCTGCGGATGGTCTTTTTGTCCGCGCTCATCTCCACGCCATAGACGTGCGTGTTGAGGAAGAGATCGGTGGTCTTCTCCGCTCGCACGACGTCCTCCTTGAGCTTGTCGTTGAACTCCTGCGGATCAGCGGCGGGGCTGTTGCTGGCACGATCGGCCATCTCCTCGATGATCTCGCCCAGATGCGGATACAGGCCGCGACGTGTGCCACCCATGGCCCAGACCTGGATTTCGCTCGAACCATTGCCACCGAGCACGGGGCGGTTTTGGATGAAGGCCACTTTCAATCCCTGGCGGGCACCGGAAACCGCCGCGCCCATGCCGCTGTAGCCACCGCCGACGACGACGAGGTCGTATTCGCTGGTCTCGGGGGCCTTCTCCGGCAAACCGAGCATCTTTTTGCGCTGGCTGACATCCGGCGTGAAACTCGCGTCATCGCTCAGCACGATGGCGTCCACACGACCATCGAAGCCAGTGAGGTCTTTGAGCGTCAACTTGGCCATGCCTTGACCAATCTTGACGGTTCCACCGTTCTCCCACTGCCAATCTTTGCCCGTGGCACCGAACTCATGTTTCAGCGTCTCGCCATTCACCGCGATCTGAAAACGTCCCGGTGCTCCCGGAGCATCCCAGGGGCCGACCCAGTTCTTCGTGCGAGCCCAGAGCGTGTATTCGCCCGCAGGCAGTTCGATTTCGGTCTCGGCGTCTTTGACCGGCTTGCCCATGCCATGCGCCATCAGGTAGGGCGAGCCCATGATGTCGATGAATTGCGTGTCGAGCACCCAGCCGCCGGGATTCGTGAACGATTCGGCTTCGATCCATTTCGGCGCGGCGTGGAGCGAGGAGCAAAGGGCGAGGAGGGCGGCAGGTCGGGCGAATTTCATGCGAGGGGCCGTTTTAAACGACAACCTGCCCGGAATGCAATCACTGCTTGGCCGTTACGGTAACGTTTCGTCTCAAGCCAGCGCCGCCCGGACGGCCGCTTCGTCGATGCCACGGAGTTGGAAGACGCGGAGGACGGTGTCCTCAATGAGGTTGTTCGGGCAGGAGGCACCGGCGGTGATGCCCACGGTGATCGGGCCGTCGCCAGCGAGCTTGGTGGAGTAGCTTTCCTTCTCGGCTTTGAGGTGCAGATCGAAATGCACGATCTGCTCGAGCGACTTGAGGCAATCCGCCGTGCGGATGAAGAAGGTCGGAAGCTGCTGCTCGCCGATCTCGACGAGGTGAGTGGTGTTCGAGCTGTTGTAGCCGCCAACGACGAGAAGCACATCGAGCGGGTGTTTGAGCAGGCCGAAGAGCGAATCCTGCCTCTCCTGCGTGGCACCGCAGATGGTGTCAAAGACCTGGAAATTTTGCTCGACGGCATTTTCGCCATCGCGGTCGAGGATGGCCTGCTTCAGGCGGCGCTGAATCTCCTCGGTCTCCGATTTGAGCATGGTGGTCTGATTGGCCACGCCCACGCGGATGAGGTGAAGATCAGGGTCAAAGCCGACGGAGTGTGATTCGGCAGGGAAGCGTTTCAGGAAGGCCTCCTTATCACCGCCCTGGCGGATGTAATCGCAGACGTACTCGACATCCGCCAGCGTCAGGATGACGAGGAAATGGCCGGTGCCATCATCACCGACGGCGCGGGAGGAGGTGGCACGAGTCTCCTCGTGGGAGGCCTTGCCGTGAATGATGGAGGTGAAGCTGGTCTTGGCATACTGGCGCACGCGTTTCCACACGCTCATCACATCGCCGCAGGTCGTATCGACGATCATGC
>JBKCXA010000128.1:0-8003 GCA_046316935.1 Prosthecobacter sp. | reverse complement strand
CCTCCGCCCCCCACGCCTGCATCGGCGTGAAAGGATGCCACGAATGGCGTTTTTCGAGTTCAGCGAGTTCGGCGGGTGTCATTCTCAATCCACGAAAATGAAATCATTGCTCCTGAGATAAAGATCAAACTCAGTTCTCTTTTCGATGAACACAGCCCGGCCATGGACCAAGATCGTTTTCTCCCCCTGTGGCGTTCTTCGCACGATCTTGATTCTCGGGAACCTTCTTTCTCCAGTGTATCCACCTGCTGCTGCCAACAAGGCACTTACTGGCCCCCTACTGTCCCAAGGAAAGTAGAACTTGCCTGGCTGCACCACATTCCCAAAAACGATCACGCTAGCCACCGGTTCCGGAAAGCACCCCTCATACTCTTTCAGCTTCTCGATCTTCACGAATACGGTGGCTTTGGTGAAATACCTTCGTTCGAGCTCTGTTCGAATCTCGGCGGCCGCTTCTGCACAGGTCTTTCCAGCGACTTTTTTCAATCCAATGTAAGGAACTTGAATTTCACCGGTCTCAGGAATCCGTTGTGACACGGGATCCTGTTTGTCTTCGAGTATCTGAATACTGACGATGTAGCCAGACTCGAGACGAGGAACAGGCTTGCCTACGTCTTTTGCGAATAACGTGAAGCTCCAAAACAAGCAGAAGAAAAACACGGTTTTCATGCATCATGCTACCGCCAGCTTACGCATCCTGGCAAGAGTTGTTCCGATCCATCAAAGACCCGCCCACCGCGATCACCCCATTCAACCCGAGTGCCCAGATGCCGGGGTGGAAGCCGCTGGTCTTCAAAGTGGCCATGAAGGTGCCGCTCTTGTCATCGACCCAGAAGAAGGAGATGGCGAAAACGAGGCCTGCGGCCATGCCGGCGAAGACGGGACCGGCTTTTAGGCCTTTCCAATGAATGCCGATGAGGAAGGCAGGCGCGATTTGCAGCAGCAGGTCGAACTTCATCTCCAGCAGCTCGACGAGGGTGAACTTCACGCCGGAGTTGTTCATGTAGATGGCCAGCGACGCGAGCGACAGGACGATGATCGTCGAGATCCATTTGCCGAGGCTGGTGAGCTTTTCCTGACTCGCATCGGGTCGCACAAAACCGGCATACAGGTCCTTCGTGATCATGCTGGAGAGGCTGAGCAGGCATGAATCCGCGGTGGACATGATCGCGCCGAGCACGGCGGCGAAGATGAGCACCACGAGACCATGTCCAAAGGCGCTGTGTTCCTGCACCTGGCGCATCATCACGCCGAGCACGGCATCCGTGCTGGCCCCGGAAAGCTGACCGCTGAGATGAGCTGCGGCTGTGACACCGGCGAGCACGGCAATGAGCGCGGTGGTGAGCGGCATGAAGGCCATCACGGCCATGCTGCGTCGCAAGGCCGCCGCGCTGCGGGCCGCGTAGATGCGCTGGATGGCCTGCGGATACAGCGCCGCGCCCACACCGAGCAAAAAGATGTAGCTGAGCCAGCTTCGCGCCTCCACGGCCTTTGGCGGTAGCACCTTCGCGGGAGCCATTTCAGCCAGTTTTCGCGTGGTGACCTCTAGCGAGCCGTATTCGGCAAAAATGAGCGCCAGCAGCACGAAGAAGCCGATGGCGAGCACGCCGCCCTGGATGACATCCGTCCACGCCACCGCACGGAAGCCGCCGAGCGTCTCATACGCCAGCATGATGAGCGCCAGCACCGCCACACCCCACGCGAAGGCCGTCTCCGGCGGCAGCGTGGTCAATCCCTCGACCGCGCGACCCATCGCGGTGAGCTGCGCGAGGTAAAAATTCAGCAGCGCGGCCACCATGACCAGCGTGGCGAGCAAATTGAGCCCGCGATGCTGGAAGCGATGCGCCAGAAAATCCGTCGGCGTGATGAAGACATGCTTCTTCGCCAGGGTGAAGAGCTTCGGCGCGAGAATGAGATAAGTCACGACGATGGCCGTCATGAAGTGAACGCTCGCCAGCCATGAAAAGCCAACCCGCGACGCCTTGCCGGAAAAGCCGAGGATGGTGTTCCCGCTGTATTGCGTGGCGTAGAGCGTGAGCAGCAGCACAAAGAAGCCCACGCCCGAGCCGCCGATGAAATGGTCGCGCATCGAGTTCTCCTCCCGCGCCTGACGGCCGAGCCAGCCGATCCACACCATCGAGAGCAGGTAGATCGCAATGAAGATCATCGCGCCGGTGCCAAAGGGCAGCGCGTTCACGGCTGATCGTCCTCCTCATCCGGCCAGCGTTTCAGAAACAGCCACGCGGTGAACAGAGACATCGCCGCCGAGCCCAGAACCGACACCGCCGCCCACAGCGGCATGCCCAGCACGATCGTCCCGACCTCCTGCGGCCAATACCACGGGATGGAAATCGCCAGCAGGACCGCATACACGGCCCAGATCCACGGCGAGAGATAGCTGCGCATCGGTTTCATCAAAGCGGGCCGACAGTGCCGGGAGGAAGCCCTTTGTCGAGAACAGAACCGATCACGGCGCTCCGCTCACTCTCAGCCGCACAAAACGTTTTCCGCTGCTGCCTGCGGGGAGGGTGGCTTTGACCTGCTGCGTGGTGCCGTCATTAGACAGGATGGTCTCGACGACACCAACGCTGCTCCATCCGCCGGGCGAGAGGGTGTCGTTCCATTCCACGGTGAAGATGGCTCCGGCCGCGATGGCAGCCACGAGGCGTGTGTAATGGAATTCGAGGTCAGCGCCATTCACGGTCGAGGACGCGGGAAGCGTGCTGTTGGTGGTGGGATTGAGGCCCGTGGCCCATTCGAGGAGGTTGACGATGCCGTCGCCGTCGTGATCGAAGGTGTCCGCCGCATTCCCCTCGTTGGCGGGGCTGCCAAAGTAGGTCTGCCGCCAGCCTTGCTGCATGTTCAGCGTGGTGAAGGTCCCGTTGAGAGTGCTATTGGTGCCACGGGCATTGGAGGCCGTGAGCCGGTAATGATACGTCGTGGCCGGTAGCAGGCCGGAGAGGCTGGCGCTCACGGATTGCTCGGCCACGCCGCTGTCGGGCGAGAGCGTCACAGCGGCTGTGCTGCCGTAGCTGGGGCTCGTGCCATACTCAAAGAGTGCGGTGGTAGTCGTCGCCGCATTGGGAGCGAGCCGGGCGTTCAGAGTGGCCGTCGTCGTGTTGAGTGCCGAGACGGGCCTGCGCCCGACCAGCGGACCCGGTGTGAGGCGTTGAAGCTTGTGCTCAAAGTCATTCACCAGGCAAAAAGAGCCGCCCGGGAGTGGAACAAGGCTTTTTGCAGCAAAAAACGGCCATACCGCGGTGTCCAGATCAGCGGGTAGAAAAGAGGTAACCTCCCCCGAAGGCGAAATACGGCGAAAGGGGAAGCCTGGTGAAACATAAAGATTCCCGCTTTCATCCAAAGACAGGCCATCCATGAAGGCGAACCTCGCCGAGGCCCCGGAGCCATCCACGACACCATTCTGCCCTGCCATTCCGGCAAAAGTCGTCACCGCACCTCCAGGGGTGATTTTACGAATCGTGTAGTTCAAACTGTCCGCGACGTAAAGATTACCTGCTGCGTCTGCCACCAGGCCTCGCGGCGAGTAAAAACGGGCACCTGTCCCGGTCCCGTCCAGGCTTCCACTGACAAGAAAATCCCCGGCGAAGGTGCTGACCGAGCCGCTGCTCGTGATCTTCTGGATCGCATGTCCCTTCGTTAGAAACACATTTCCGTTTCCATCCACAGCGATCCTGCTGCCGATCTCTCCCGCCAATGCCGCCAGAGTGCTCACGATGCCGTCCGGCGTGATTTTGCGCACAGCGCTGTTTGAGACGACGAAGACATTGCCGCTGCTGTCCACCGCCAGATCACTTGGAGTGGTAAACCGGGCGGCGCTTCCGGCTCCATCTGTGCTGCCGCTCACACCGGCTAGGCCGGCGAGAGTCGTGACACTCCCCGCGTTGCTGACTTTCCGGATGGTGTGATTCGCACTGTCGGTCACATAGATATTACCCGCGCCATCCACGGCGGCGCCCGCAGGCTTGTTGAACCGGGCCATCTCCGCCGGACCATCCTGGCTTCCCGATTCAGGTGGATCTCCGGCCAGCAGACTGACCACCCCGATGCTATTCTGACGATAGACAGCCGGCCCATCCGCAGATGTCCTGGTGAAAAAGAACTCGCCTGCCGGACTCACCGTGAGATCCTCCACGCCGCCAGGTCCACTCAAGGTGCTGACCACGCCGACCGAAGTCACCCGGCGGATGCTGGAGAAGGATAGAACCAAAACGGTCCCATCCACATCCAAGGCGAGATTCATGGGGGCTAATAGACGTGCCAAGCTGCCAGTGCCGTCAGTGAATCCACCATTGCCTGCAAGGCCCGCCAGCGTGCTCACCGCGCCTGTGGTGGTGTTGATTTTGCGAATGGTATTGTTCCATGAATCAGCCACTAGCAGACTGCCATCAGCAACAACTACCAGCCCGACAGGCGAATTAAAACGGGCACTGCTACCTGCTCCATCGGCACTGCCAGTGACTCCAGCCAGACCTGCGAGCGTCGTCACCACTCCGGCGCTGGTGATCTTCCGGATCGTTTGATTGCTCGAGACATAGACATTCCCGGACGCATCCAACGCGATCCCCTGCGGACTCAGAAACCGTGCCGAGCCCCCCGTGCCGTCGGCGCTACCGCTCAAGCCTGCTGATCCTGCCAGAGTCGTCACGAGGCCGTCGCTGGTGACCTTTCGAAGGGTGTGATTGCCGGAGTCCGTCACATACAGATTCCCGCTTTGATCCACCGCCACATCCCGGGGCGCGAAGAAACGGGCCACTGCGCCAGCGCCGTCGGCACTGCCTGTCTGGCCCGCCACACCGGCAAAAGTGGTCACCAGGCCATCGGGAGTGACTTTGCGTATCGTGTTCATGAGAGAGTCCACCACATAGAAGTGGCCTCCTGGAGCGCTCGTGATAGCCCGTGGTGACACAAATCTGGCCGCCCTCCCCGTGCCATCGGTCATACCTCCGCCGCCGATCGTTCCAGCCAGATGGCTGGCATGATAACTGTAGTCCATCGTTCGGAGCATCCGGTCAGGCGTGCTGCTCGTCCCGTGCACATTGGTGGCCGTGAGCCGGTAATGGTAGGTCGTGTTGGGGGTGAGGCCGGTGATCTCGAGGGCAACCTGCTGAGCGATGGTCGCATCCGGTGTGCCCAGTGTGACAGCTTGCACGCTGCCGTAGCTGCTCGTGAGTCCATACTCAAACTGCGCGGTGGTGGTACTGCCATTCGGAATCACCAGTCCATTAAGGAATAAACGGTCCGACAACGCGCTGATGACGATGCTAAAAGGAGGCAGCGGCATCGGAGACTCCACGGTAGGTGGCGAGGAACCCTGGCCGTGGGCGAGACCACACAGGCTCAAAAAGAGAAAAACTGACCGACTGAGCAAGGACTTCATGGGAGGCATGATTTTCGGTGCAGCATGCCACAGCCGCAGGCTTGGCGTCACCTCCAAAGTTGCCTTGTTGCTGTGCAACAAGGCTATCCCTGTTCCGCAGGAACAGGGCAACGTTTACTTCACCAGCTTCCGCACCTGCTCGGCGAGCTTTTCGGCCCCATCGGGCGAGTAGCCGGTTTTGACGAAGGCGACTTTGCCTTCGGCGTCGATGATGACGGTGTGTGGGATGCCTTCGACTTTGAACTGCTGGCCGACGCGTTGGAAGCCATCGAGGGCCACTTCCATCTTCCAGCCGCGAGTTTCGAGGAAGGCCTTCACTTGATCGGAAGGCTCCGCCTGGTTGACGGCGATGAAGCGGACCTTGCTGGGATCAAACTCGGCCATCTTCGCGATCATGTCGGGCAGCGATTTCACGCAGGGGCCGCACCACGTGGCCCAGAAGTCGAGGACGATGACCTTGCCCTTCTCCTTCGCGAGATCGAAATCACCACCGGCGAGCAGCGGCAGCGTGAAGGTGGGCGCGTCCTTTGTGAGCATCGGCGAGCTCTCGCCGCCAGCCTCGGGCAGCACGGGCTCGGGGGTGTAGGCGAGCTTCCATTCGCGGAAGCTGCGCAGCAGGGCGCTCTCCTCCGGCGGCGTGGTGCGCACGGTCACGATTTGATTCATCGGCACCTTCACCTCGCCGAGTCGCGGCGCGTTACCGGTCACGGCATCGAGTTCAAAGCGGCTGACGTTCAGCGCGAGACGGCCGCCATTGCTCAGCAGCAATGTGTGAGTGCTCGTGGCAGGTGATGCGGCGGGCGGCGTGGGCTTTGCATCGGGCTTTTCGAGCCAGATGACGGCACTGACGCGATCTGCGGGCACTTGCACGTTTTCGATGCCGCTGCGCACAGCGAAATGCTTGCTCGTGGCGGCCTCAATCACACCGCGGAGGAGGTCGCCATTGCCGGCGACGAGGACATGGCTCGGCGGCGTTTCGCGACGGAAGCGCGGGATGAGCAGCGCATGCTCGCGGGTCTTTGGATCGACATTTGGCAGGGCGATCTGGCCGGGGCCGCTCTTCGCCTCGAAGTGGGTGATCTTCACCGTGCGCTCGCCATTGCCCCACAGGCTGAAGGGCTCGAGGATGAGGCCGCCGCCGCTTTTCATCTGCGGTGTGACCGCCACCTGACGGACCGGCACGCCATTGATGGAGACTTCCACAAAGCGTTCTTTGATTGCGATGCGCACGGGCACGCTGCGAGGCGCGGCCACGCGGTTTTGATTGTCCATCTGATCGGCGCGAGTCTCGATGCCGAAGATGGCCTCGTTGCCCATGTGGCCAAAGAGCAGGTTAAGGCTCTTGCCCGCAGGATCGCTACCGTTGGTGAAAAGGCGCACGCGGAGCGCGGAGAAGCCGTTGCTTTCGAGGCGGAAGCTCATCTCGCTCACTTGGGAGAAGGTGGGATGCGCCAGCGAGCCGCCGGGTTCGAGCTCGGCATGCTGATCGGCAAAGGAAACAGCCTCCTTCGTGCCGCGGATGATGCGCCAGCCCTTGTCTTTGAAGCCGAAGGCATTGAGCGGCTCGCCGGAGAAATGCACCGCCTGGATCTCGTCGGGCTTGAAGGACACATCGGCGAACAAGGGCGATTCGATGTCGAGACGCTGCGCATCCATCGAGCGGAGCTTACCCGGCAGGATGTTGCCGTTTTTCAGGTAAAAGAGGGCCTCGGCACGTGAGGTGGCCGCGTTGAAACCGGTGCGATTGATCTCCAGATCCTTCGCTGGCAGCACGGAGACCGACTTGGTGGAGCCAATCGGCTTCCAGCGCGGCATCGTGCCGCCATCGGCCTGCATCGTGCCGTGCAGTGTCTTGCCGCCGACGGTGAGTTTGCCGAATTGATCGAGCGGCGGCATCTTTGGCGCGTCCTCCGCGGGTGGCACACGCAGCTCGATGCGCATTGCACCCTTCAATTGGAAGGTCACGGGCTTCGCGGCATAGCTCGTGCGCATCTCCACGCGGCCGTCCGTCATCGAAACGAGGTCGCCACGCACCCACATGCCATCCGTGTAGCTCAGGGCGAGTCGTGGTGTGGTGAACCAGGTGCCGCCGAAGTTGTCCTTCACCGGATGCGCGGAGGCGAGCTGGCTCCACGGCAGCGTGGTCTCGTTTTTCGCGGCTTTGACCGTGAAGGTCTTGTCATCCGCCTTCATGATGGAGCCCTTCAGCACGCGGCCGTCCATCAATTCGACACGCGGAAGCACATCGCTGATCTCCTCGGGCAGTTTTCCATTCCACTCACGCAGCAGCAGCTCGTCGAGTGTGATGTCCTGGCCTTTGTTTTTGAGCGTGAGTCCCGGCACGATGTTGATTTCCTTCTTCGCGACGGCTGGACGTGCGTTCGCCATCTTCATCTGCACGAGCCCGGCGATGGCACCGATGAGGCCGCCGACCTGCGGGGGCGGATTTTCGACCTTTTCGGGTTTTTCGGCCTCGGCGGACTCCACCGGCGGCATTTTCGTCTGCGCGAGTTTTTTGCCCGAACCATCAAAAAGCGAGCACAGGCCCGTTTTTCGATCCCAAAAGATGCCGAGAGTCACATGACGCTGATCGTCGGCGAGCGTG
>JBKCXA010000127.1:0-7099 GCA_046316935.1 Prosthecobacter sp. | reverse complement strand
GCCTCGTAGTTACCGTCTTTGAGAAAGGCATCCACCTCCGCCAGCGTCGGCGGCAGGCCCGTGAGCGTGAAGGACACGCGGCGGATGAGTGTCTCGCGGTCTGCTTCCTCGGCGAAGGTGAGTTTGTCCTTTAATTGGCGTTCGGCGAGGTAGGCGTCGATTGCGGACAAGGAGCGGCGGTTTTCAACCGCCGGGTGCGCTTGCAAAGCGCCCATCCTTGGGAGCTCAAACGCCCAGTGCTTCTGATACGGCGCACCCTGCTCGATCCAAAGCTTCAACGTGTCCTTCTGCTTCTGCGTGAGCTTCTTGTGCGACTTCGGCGGCGGCATGAGGTCGTCCTCATCGCTCGTGATGATGCGCTGCCAGACCTCACTTTTCGCCAAATCGCCCGGTTTGATCGGAAACGCGCCATCCTTGGCCGTGTAGGCACCTTCCGGCGTATCGAGCCGCAATTCGGCTTCGCGGTGCTTCGAATCAAAGCCGTGGCAGGCGAAGCAGTTCTCCGAGAGGATCGGGCGGATGTCGCGGTTAAAGCTGAGCGGCTCCTCCGCGGCCAAAGCGGTGGCAAGCAGGAGCAAAAGAGAAGCGGGTCGAATCATGCGCGGACAACATACGCTATCCGCGATGGGGATTCAGGCTCTCGATTTGGGAAAATCCCGCTTCGAGTCGCTGTCGGCAATCAAGGCACCACTTCGCCGGAGCCGGTGTAAACCCACTTGTCCACCTTGCCGTTCTTGATGCGGGCCTGGGCCTCGGTCTCGAACTTGCCGAACATGGTCTGGGTCTCGTATTTGACGTTGATCGTCCAGTAGTCGGTGCCGTCGATCTTTTCCTGGTTCGCATCGCCCCAGGACTTGATGTTGTCGGGCTTGATCTCGGTGACCTCGCCGGCCTTCATGCTGGCGATGAGCAGCGGGTAGGTACCGTCCTTGTCCTTCTCAGGCTTGGCATTGCTGCCGCCACCGCCGCCTTTGGAAGCACCTGCCGGGGCGTTCTTCGCACGCTCCGCGGCGGCGAGCTGGTATTCGTGAGCTTTGCGAGCCTGCTCGGTGCGCACCACTTTGATCTGCTCATAGGCCGCGGTGAAGACGTCTTTGAAGTCGGTGTCGTCCATCGCCACCTCGCCACGCATCGGCGAGCCGGGCGCGGAGCCGATGATGAGGTTGCCACCGTTCTGGCCCATGACGAAGACCTTGCCGCCAGATTTGAAGGAAGCCTTCGAGGTGCCTGCACCCACTTTCATGGCGATTTCGAGGTCCTTTTTCATCGTGACCTGCTTTGGCTGGGTGAAGAAGCTGGCCGGAATGACGGCCCAGTTTTGCGTGAGCTGGTCCACCGGCGGGAAGGTGGGCGGCACAAAGCCAGTCGGGTCAGGTGCGGGCTCGGTGGGCATGACCACCTTCGGCATTTCGGGTTCCGGCTTCGGCTCGGGCTTCATTTCGGGCTTGGGCTCCGGCTTGGGTTCCGGCATCGGCTCCGGTTTGGGCTGAGGCTTGGGCTTCGGGGCCTCGACGACGAGCACCTCCTTCTTCGGTTCCACCTTCGGCACGTGCTTGGTGAATTTCATCATCTCGGCGATCGGCGGATAGGCGAATTCATAGGCCACATAACCGATGGCGGCGGCAAGGATGAGGACGAGGAGGGCTTTCATGGCGGGCGGAGTGTAGGGGAGCGGCGGGTGATTTCAACCCTGCGCATGCTTCCAAGGCAGGAAACGGGAAAGTGCGGCTTTTTCTTGGGGTGGGGAAAACGCGGAGGGCATACGGCGGTTCTCGGCGCTTGCAGTTTGAGACGGCCACCCGCAACACTGGGCGCATGGACTTCATTCGCGTGCGCGGCGCACGGCAGCACAACCTCAAAAACATCGACGTGGACATCCCACGGCATCAGTTGGTCGTGCTCACGGGCGTCAGCGGAAGCGGGAAGTCATCGCTGGCCTTTGACACGCTCTACGCGGAGGGCCAGCGCCGCTATGTGCAGAGCCTCTCGGCCTATGCGCGGCAGTTTCTCGACCAGATGGAGAAGCCGGACGTCGATTTCATCGAGGGACTCTCGCCAGCCGTCGCCATTGAGCAGATCAACGCGACGCCGAACCCGCGCAGCACCATCGCGACCGTCACGGAAATCTATGATTACCTCCGCGTGCTCTACGCCGTGGCCGGACAGCCGCACGACCCGAAAACGGGTGAGAAACTCTTCCGCAGCACGCCCGCTGAGATCGGCGAGAAGGTGCTCGCGCTCGGCGAAGGGACGCGCCTCGTCGTCCTCTCACCCCAACCAGCCGCAAAGGCTGACACGCTGAAGCCTTTCTTCGAAAGGCTCCGCCGTCAGGGCTTCATCCGCGTGCGACTCGACGGCCAGATCATCGAACTCGACACCGACCCGCCCCTTTCCAAAAGCGAGAAGCATCAACTCGACATCGTCATCGACCGTCTCGTCGTCCGCGCCGATGCCCGGCCGCGCCTGATGGAGGCCATCGAGGCGGCGCTGCATTGGAATGAGCGTGAGGTGCAGTTCATCGCGACCGTCGATGGCAACGACACACAACTTTCCTTCACCACCGCCTACACGAACCCGAAAACCGGCTACGCGATCGAAAAGCTCACACCACAGCATTTTTCCTTCAACACGCATCTCGGCGCCTGTCCGGCCTGCGAGGGCGTGGGGAGCATTTTGCGGCCTGATCCGGCCTTGATCGTTCCGGACGAGTCCAAATCGCTCGCCGAGGGCGCGATCAAGTCGTGGTGGGCGAAGATCCCGAAGCTCAAGATCATCTTTAATCGCGGCATCGAGGCTCTCGCGAAGCATTACCAGATCGACGAGAAGGCCCCTTTCGCGTCTTTGCCTGCTGCCTTCAAAAATTCCCTCTTCCACGGCACGGGCGAGATCGCCATCGACACCGGCTGGCAGAAGTCAGCGAACAAAAAGAGCCTCGCAAAGCCCTTCGAAGGCCTGCTGGCCGAAGTCGCCCGCCTGCATCGCAATGCCGAAAGCGAGATGCTGAAGGCGAATCTCACGCGCCTGATGGCGCCGCATCCCTGTGCGTCGTGTGAGGGCAAGCGGTTGAGGAAGGAGAGTCTGGCGGTGTATTTGAGTTCGAAGTGCTCAGTGCTGAGTGCTCAGTCAGCCGCCGGATTGAATGTGCACGAGTTTACCAGCCTCGACATCGCCGCCGCATTGCGATGGATGAAAGAGCTGGATGTGTCGGCGCAGCAGCAGGCATATGTCGGCGAGCTTCAGCGGGAGATTTTGAAGAGGCTCGAATTCCTCGAACAAGTCGGCTTGGGCTATCTGGCGCTGAACCGGCAGAGCGGCACGCTTTCCGGTGGCGAGATGCAGCGCATTCGATTGGCCACGCAGATCGGCGCGGGGCTCTCGGGCGTGCTTTATGTGCTCGATGAGCCGAGCATCGGCCTGCACCCCACGGACAACGAGCGGCTCATTCGCACGCTCCATCGCCTCCGTGATCTCGGGAACAGCGTGCTCGTCGTCGAGCATGACGAGGCGATGATGCGTGCGGCGGATCATCTCATTGAGCTTGGCCCCGCTGCTGGCGTGCATGGCGGGCATTTGATCGCTCAAGGCAGCGTGGACGAGGTGATGGCGAAGGCGGATTCGCTCACCGGGCAGTTTTTGAGCGGGAAGCGGCGGATCGAAGCGGGTGAGAAGTCAGACGTGAGAGGTCAGAAGTCGCAGACGCCACTTCTCACCTCTCACGTCTCACATCTCACCATTCACAACGCGACTGCCCACAATCTCAAAAACCTCACCGTGCGCTTTCCGCTCGGTGTTTTCACCTGTGTGACGGGGCCGAGCGGCAGCGGGAAATCGACGTTGGTCGATGACATCCTCATGCGGGCGCTTCAGCGGCATTTTTATGGCGCGAAGGAATCTCCTGCGGCACACGAGAAGATCACCGGGCTCGATTTGATCGACAAAGTGGTCGTCATCGACCAGTCACCCATCGGCCGCAGTCCGCGGAGCAATCCGGCGACCTACTGCGGCGTCTTCACGCCGATCCGCGAGCTGTTTGCGAAGCTCCCGCTGGCACGTCAGCGTGGCTTTGATGCCGGGCGTTTCTCCTTCAACACCCCCGGTGGACGCTGCGAGAAATGCCAGGGCGACGGCCAGATCCAAATCGACATGCACTTCCTCGCCGATGTGCACGTGACCTGCGAGGCCTGCAAAGGCCGCCGCTACGGCCAGGAGACGCTGGAGATCACCTTCAAGGGCAAATCCATCGCCGATGTGCTCGACATGACGGTGAGTGAGGCACATCGCTTCTTTGCCAACGACCGCCAGATCGCGCCCAAGCTCGCCACGCTCGAAGATTGCGGCCTTGGCTACATCAAGCTCGGCCAAAGCGGTGCCGCGCTCTCGGGCGGCGAGGCCCAGCGAGTGAAGCTCTCCACCGAACTCGCCAAGCGCAGCACCGGCAAAACGCTCTACCTCCTCGACGAGCCCACCACCGGTCTGCACAGCGCCGATATCCAAACGTTGCTGAATGTGCTCCTGCGCCTCCGCGAAGCCGGCAATACACTCATCGTCATCGATCATCATCTCGACAGGATCCGCCATGCTGACTGGGTCATCGACCTCGGTCCGACCGGCGGCCCGGAAGGTGGCAAATTGCTCGCCGAAGGCCCGCCGGAGGAAGTGGCAAAGAATCCCGCGAGTCCCACCGGGCGGATTTTGGCGGCAAGGTAGCGTTGTTCCTGTGGAACAGCGCTTCAGGCGTATTCGATGAGCGCTTTGACGACTTTTCGTTCGCGCACGGCGGCGAAGCCGTCGGCTATCTGGTCGAGCTGAAAGCGATGCGTGATGAAGTCCTGCGACGTGAGCTTGCCTTCGCGGATCCACTGGCAGAGCGGCTGCTGGGCTTCGCGTTCATACTGACGTGTGGGCCACTGGTGGACGAAGAGGTTGAAATTGAAGTCAGCGAGCTTGCGGTCGATGTGAAGAGGGCCGCCGGTGAGCACGCCGTAGATGCAGTGTGAGCCCCCGCGCTTGAGCAACGGGAGGGCCTGCATGGCGATCTCGGCCTTGCCGACCGCATCGATCACCGCGTCGAGCTTCTTGTCACGATTTTTGGCAAGCCCGGCGATGGCTGGATCTCCCGGTGCGAAGACGGCGTCTGCACCGAAGGCCAGGGCACGAGCTTGCTTTTCAGGATGGCGGTCCACGACGCCGATCCAGCCTAGACCAAAGAGCCGTCCGAGCTTGACGAAGCTCTGCCCCACTGGGCCCGCGCCGAAGATGAGCACGTCGTCGCCGGGCTTCAGATGGAAATCTCGAAAGGCCCCCAACACCTCCCGCCAGGTGCATAGCAGCACCGCCTCCTCGGCGGGGATGTCCGCATCGACACGAGTTTGAATCTCAAACACCTCGATCCAGCCATGCTTCTCGTCCGCCACGCCATCCTCGACCATGGCCATGTGGTCATTGGCGAGGGTGAATTCGCCGAAGCCGCCCCAGCCGCTGTCCACGCCGTCCTTTTGCAGATCAAACACCAGGCCGCCCACGGCACGATCCCCTGGCTTGAAGTTCCGCACCTTGGCTCCGACCTCGACGACGATGCCGACACTCTCGTGGCCCAAAGCGAAGGGGAAAGCCTCCTCCATGCCGGGAAACTTGCCCGCGAGCAGCTCGCTGTCCGTCTGGTTGCAGATGCAGGCGACCTCAGTTTTCACCAGTGCCTGATAGGGGCCGGGTTTCGGCACAGGCGTATCAAGAAGCGCGATTTCGTAAGACTGGACGGCAATGACGGATTTCATGAGAGCCGCATCTGAAAGCGGGATGCTCGTCACCGCAACCCTCGCCAACCATTTTGCCCATCAAACTGGTATCCCCGGCAGGAATCGAACCTGCATTTAGAGTTTAGGAAACCCTCGTTCTATCCATTGAACTACGGGGACACGGTGGTGAGAAGCACCTGCTTTATCGCTGGGCCTGTTTTTGTCCAGTGGAAGGGCGTTTGGGATTTCGATGAGAAGGGGGTAGTCTTACCATTCAGCCTTCTGCGACCCAATCCGCCCCCGGCAGCGCAAACGGCCGGAAGACCTCCATGCGGGACTCGTGCTCAGAGTAAAACAGCGCGCGATTCAGGCCCAGCGAACCGGCTTTGGGGGAGTCGATCAGGCTGGCGCTGTCGTTGGCGCTCATTTGGAAGAGGACGCGCATGCCGAGCTCGCTCAAGGCTTTGCGACTGAGGCAGCGCTGGATGTTGTTCAGCGTGTCGAGGCTGGTGATGAGGTGGATGCCGAGCGGCGGGCCTTCGTTGATGATTTCATTGAGCTGGTTGCCGGGTTTGGGCGAGTCATCGCCACCGAAGGAGAAATCCTCCTCGTAGCGCAGCTTGCGGAACTTTTGCAGGCCATGGACGAGCAGGAAGATCGGCGGATCGCCCGCACTGCCTTCATCGCTCCGGCGTTTCATCTCGGCGTGGACCTCGGCGATGAAGTCGGGAGCTTCATGACCTTGCGTGACCTTCGCATGCGCCTTCTTGGCGGCGGCTTCGAGGAAGTCGAACTCTGGCGTCTCGGCCAAAGCACCGTGAATGAGATAAAACGCGGGCGCTTTGTCGCGAGGATGCTGCGCGGTGAGTCCGATCATCGCCAAGCCCATGATCGCGGCGATGGCTTCGTCGTTTTGGCCGACGAGCAGCAAGTGACGGCCGCTCTGGCGCGGGAACATCGCATCCGTGGGGCCTTTGATTGCGTTCGGGAGGCCCAGCCACACGCGGGGATCGGCAGGAGCCTTCGCGGGCGGATTTTCGAGCGCGGCGGCCAGCAGCACGTTGTCGCGCACATCAGCGGGCATGTTGCCTTCGAAGACGATGGGACGTTTTTTGCCGAATCCGCGTGTTTGAGCGAGCGCGGCCACTTTGGCGAGACTTTCGTCGCGTTCTTCATCCGTGAGCCAGACGACTTGGAAGGGCGAATTGCCCTCCAAAGCACCCGCAGCGTCGTTGTAGATGCCTTCACCGGGTCGCGAGAGCATGCGAGCGGCGACATTGCCTTCATCCATGATCAGCGCGGCATCGGCTTCATTGCATTGCAGCGCGATGCGGATGACCATCTGGCCCAACGTGGTGCGAGCC
>JBKCXA010000126.1:0-2074 GCA_046316935.1 Prosthecobacter sp. | reverse complement strand
GCCGTCGATGGCCGGACCTATGGCAACGGGTTTATAGACGGAGACGGCGGGCTGCTTCGACTCATCGACGCCGAGAACGTATTTGTTGGCCTGATCGGTGAGAATGCTCTTTTCATCGACGAGCAGCGCCTTGTATTTCGCGGTCATCGGCAGGCGAATGCGGGCAAAGAGGCCGGGCGTGAGGCTGCCATCGGTGTTTTGAAACTCCGCCCGGAGCACCATGCTGCCGGTTCCGGCATCGAGACGGTTGTCGAAGGACTCGACGTGGCCGTGATGCGGGAAATCCTTCTCGTTGGAAAGCTGCAGTTCCACCGGCATGCGACCGTCGCCATTGGTGAAGGTCGTTTTGTCGCGTTGGAGAGCCTGCAGCTTGAGAAGGCTGTTTTCGTCAATGTCGGCATACACATAGACCGGATCGACGGTAACGATGGTCGTGAGCAGTGTGGTGCCCGCGGTGACGTAGTTGCCGGTCGTCGTGATGGCACGGCTGATGCGGCCGGAGATCGGCGCTTTGACGGTGCTGTGCTCGAACTCGATCTCGGCGCTGTGCTCTGCCGCCTTCGCGGCCTCGAGAGCGGCTTCGCCTTGCTTGTACATCGACTCACGCGTCTCCGCCTGCTCTGGCGCGATGGCTTTGGCGGCCAAAAGACCCGAGACGCGGTCAAACTCACGCTTCATGGCCTGCGCATTGGCCTCAGCACGCTGCACCTCGGCTTTTGCGGCCCGGAGTCTGGTCTCAAAGGGCCGCTGGTCGATGGTGAAGAGCACGTCGCCCTTTTTCACGAGGGCACCAGCCTGAAAATGCACCTGCGTGATGTAACCGGCCACCCGCGGACGCAGCTCGACGGTCTCCACCGCCTCGACGCGCCCCGTGAACTCCTCCCACTCGACGAGTTCTTTCTGCTCAACCGGTGCGAGGGTCACCGGAGCCGGCGGCATCTGCATTCCGCCGTGGGCACCACCCGCAGGCGGTTTGCCACAGGCGGCGAGGAGCAGCAGGAGAGGGAGGAGGTTTTGAGGTTTCACGGGGCGCGTTGGTTTTGGGGTGGGGAAGTTGACCAGTTGGTTTAATTGGAACTCAAAAAAAGGGTTATTCAGCGTCCTTGAGGCCGAGTATGCGGCGAGCCCCAGCCTCCATCTCGTTGAGGTGGCTGAGATCGTTCCAGATGCGGGCATGCAGGAGCAGCCCCTCACCATAGGCGAACAGGATTCGTGCCAAGGCTGGTGCATCAGGCGCTTCGATCACACCCTGGAAATGCGCATCCCGCAGGGCACTCTCGTAGTAGCGGATGAACTGAGCGAGGATCTCCTGGAGCTTGTCGCGCAGCTTGTCGTCCGTGGTGCTCACTTCCGCACCCAGCGAGTGAATCGGGCAACCGAGCACGCGACCATGTTTTTCCTGCATAGCCTCCTGTTCCTCACGGAATTCCCGGAAGCATCTCCAGATGCGATCCAGGGGCTGAATGACCGGAGAAAAGGTCTGGTCAAGCTTCTTGCGATGCTCCGTCCAGCCATGATCGATGGAGGTCAGCGCCAGCTCGGTCTTCGACTCGAAAAAGTGGTAGAAACTGCCTTTTTTCACTCCGGCCTTTTCACAGATGTGGTCCACCGAGGTCGTTCCATAGCTCCCCGTCCAGATGAGTTCGCTCATCGCTTCCATCAGGCGTTCTTTGGCGTCGGAGGTTCGTCCCATGCAGCTCTAAAGCGCGAACTAGACGATTAGTCAACAATTCACTTGAGCAACTTACCAACGCCGGATCACTTGCCCGGTCGTTTCGACCTCCTTCGGCCGATGCCAATACGAAAACATCTTTCTCACGCCGCGCCGCAACTTCCCCTGCGCGCCGACGTTTTTACGCCGCCCTATTCCCTGCCCTCGATTCTCCCGCATGTCCGCCGCCACCCTGCTCCTTCCCGCCCCCGACAACGCCTTGCGTGTGTGGAAGCCTCGTGCGAAAGCCAGCAGCGAGTCCGTGGAGGCTCCGGCAGAGGCTGCTCATTTGGCCAAGCCACTGCTCATCGGCCTTCCCGCCACGGCCTGCCGCACGATCGGTCTCTTGGTGCCCCAGGCCGA
>JBKCXA010000125.1:0-2117 GCA_046316935.1 Prosthecobacter sp. | reverse complement strand
CTTGCCGTGGAAGGCCTCGAGCTCACGACGGAGGGCGCGGGCCGCGGTGATCTCCTTCGGCTCGGCGGCGGTTTCTCCGGCGGGGATCGGCTTCGTGTAGGTGACGCGGTAGAGGGCCGACTGGGTGTTGCGTCCGCCGATGGTGAAGTAGAGGGCACCGTCCTAGCCGACGATGGCTTCGGTGACGGGGAGGGGCGCGCCGTAGACGAAGGGCTCGGCCTTGCCGGTGTAGCCGGCTCCCTCGGCCTTGAGGTGGATCGCGTAGATCGTGCCGAAGGTCCAGTCGAGGGCGTAGATCGCGTCCTGGTACTTGGAGGGGAACTTCGCGACGATTCCCGAAGCGACCCCCGTGGGCGAGCCGGGACCGATGTCGACGACGGCGGGGAGGCTGTCCTCGAAGTAGGCGGGCCAGCGTCCGGAGCCGCTGCGCCAGCCGTAGTCACCGCCGCTGACGACGTGATTGATGCGTGTGGGGCGATACCACGACGTGTTGAAGTCATACTCCAGGTCCGCGTCATAGACGAACAGCTCGCCATCGCGGTTCACGCCGCCGTCGTAGATGTTGCGGAAGCCGCTGGCGAAGATCTCGAAGGTCTTCCCATCCGGCGTGAAGCGATACACGATGCCGCCGGGCGCCATGACGTGGCGGTTGTGGCCGCGACCATCAGGCATGCGTGGCAGCAGATGGTCATCGCCCCACAGCTTCGCGACAGGCGAACTGTCCGGCGTGCCAGCGACGGGGCCTTCTTTGAGCACGGCGTTGTTGCCGCTGATGAGGTAAAGGCCCTTGCCGTCCGGCGTTTTCAAAATGGCATGCACACCGTGGTCGCTGCCCGCGTCGAACTCGCGCAGCATCTCGACCTTGTCGGGCATGTCGTCGCTGTTGCTGTCCGTGATGCGATACACGCCGCTGGGGATCTTTTTCTCGTAATCATTTACGCCGACATACAGCGCCCCGAAGGCGAAGAGCATGCCGTTCACGCCACGGATGTCCGCAGGCACTTTTTCGATGTCGCCCTGGCTCAGCGTCTGGCCTGCGGCGGGCGCTTTGAAGCGGTAGAGCATGCCATACTGGTCGCTCACGTAGATGCGGCCTTTGTCATCGGTCGTCAGATTCACCCACGAGCCCTGCTCGCCGCCCGGCACGCTGTAAATGAGCTCCACCTTGAAATCCGGCAGCGTCTTGATGTTCGACACCGGCGTCGCCACATTCGCCCCGATGGCCGGCCCGACCGCGTCGGGACGCTTGGCCTTGGCTTTGCCTTTTTCGGCTCCTTTGCCTTTCTCCGCGCCTTTTCCCTTCGCAGGGGCTTTGGGAGCCGCCGGAGCCTTCGCCTTGCCTTTGGCAGGTGCTTTGGCCTCGATGATCTGCGCGTCACTCGGGATCGCGGACTTCTCAAATGCCACCACTCCGCCCTCGGGCAGCTCTTTGAGCATTACATCCTTGATGTGAACCTCCATGGCGGGGCCGCGGTGGATCTGGAAGGCGACCAGGCCTTCAAGCGAGCGTTTGGCCTCCTCGAAGTCAGTGAGCTCCATCGTCGTTTTGCCATCGATCTGGTGCACGAGATGGTTTCCCTTCGCGATGACGGTGTACTCATGCCACTCGGCGATGTCGGCCTCGACGGGATCATGCTCGCCCGCGAGCCATTTCACGCCGGAGGGGTCGATGACGACGCTCTGGCCGTTTTGCGAGACGATGCCGCGTCCGCCTTCCTCATACATCATCGCGCGGTAGGGCGCGTTCGGGTGGATGTCGCACTGATAGCCGCGGATGGACCACTTCTTGTCGGTGTTCTCGCTGCTGCGGTATTGAATGCCGGTGTTGTTGCCCTTCTGGCGGATTTTGGCCTTCAACTCGAAGTTTTTCACCTTCCCGCCGCGCCAGATCAGGAACTGATTATACGCGAGCTGCTCCGGTCCGGTCGTGTTGCCGACGATCTCGCCGTTTTCCACCTTCCACAGCTCCGGATTGCCATCCCAGCCGGTGAGGTCTTTGCCATTGAAAATGGATTTAACACCGTCCTGCGCGGAAGCGGAAGAGAACGCAAGGAGCGAGAGGAGGATGAGACGTTTCATGTTTGGTCGCTTGCATAAACGCGACCGTCTCACGAAAC
>JBKCXA010000124.1:0-10517 GCA_046316935.1 Prosthecobacter sp. | reverse complement strand
CCGCGACGCCCCCAGTGCCAGCGGGCGAGCAGAGGATACAGGAGGAGTAGGGGATGCTGCTTGCGATCCCGGAGGCCGATCCGAGGCGTCTCGCGGCCGGTCTGCGACGGCAGATGGCGGCGATCGTTCGCTCGGTGGAGGAGGCGGAGGAACCGCGAAAGGCCTTCGATGCCTTCTCGCAGAATGGCATCGTGAACGGCCGTGACTGGCGGCAGGTGATCGAGCGCCATCTGAACGGCCCGGTGAAGGATCTCGCGCACGATTTCATCCGTGCTTCGCTGCTGCGTGAACTGCCGGAGGGTGTAAAGGCACTGGAGCGATTGCAGCAGCAGGCTCTGAAGGAGCCACCGGTCATGCTGGCCAATGAGCTGCGTGCCGCGCTGGCGGTGCAGGTGATGAACACGCATGAGGCGGTGCCCTGGATGATGCGCGAGGGACATTTTTTTCCTGAGGCCGTGGAGGCGAGGAAGTCGGCGCTGAGCCTCGCGGTGATGGTGGAGGATGTGGAGAGCCTGCGGCAGATGCGTGAGCAACCGGGCTGGGTGGAGGCCTGTCCGCCAATCGACCAGTATTTCACCGGTGCGCTGCTGCAGGACGTGCCGATGCAGTGGAAGGGCCTGCTGCTGGATCACTTCACGGACATTCCATGGCTTCTGGTGGGCTTCACGCTGTTCGCCGGGCTCGTGTGGTTCATCATCCTCGTGCAGCATGATGAGAAAACCGGCTGGCGCTGGGCCAGGCCGGTGCTGCCAGTGCTGGCGGGCATCTTCAGCGTCTGGCCCACGCTCTCGATCCTCGCCTGGCAGGAGCATGTGCAGGGGCTGAAGGCCGGCGGCGAGTTCCCGCACGACCTTTGGTATTACCTCATCGGCGTGGGCATGCGTGAGGAGGTGTGCAAGCTGGCGCTGTTTGCGATTTTCCTGCCCTGGCTGCTGCGCACGCGTGCGCCCGGACGTGCGCTGATCACCGGGGCGTTTGTGGGGCTGGGCTTCGCCATCGAGGAGAACGTGCAATACTATGCCGAGCACGGCCTTTCCTCGGCGATCACCCGCCTGCTGACGGCGAACTTCCTGCACATCTCGATGACGGCGATCACCTCGCACAGTCTCTATGTGATGTTCCGCAGCGGCTTCCGTGACGCGGGCCAGTTCATCGCCACTTTTGCAGGCGTGGTGCTGCTGCATGGGCTTTACGATTGGCTGCCCTCGGCGGCCTATTTTGAATCCGAGGGCGGCTGGCTCTCGCTGGTGCTGTTTGTGCTGCTGGCCTCGCGGTTTATCGACCTGCTGCTGCTCGAGACCGATCCGAAACGCAGCACCTTTGCCCTGCGGGCCGTTTTCACGCTCGGCTGCGCCTCGCTGGTGGCGGCGGTGCTGGTCGTCACCGCGATGGACGCCCGTTCGATGGCTGGCGTGGCGGATGCGGCAAAGGACTGCCTCGGCTATGTCCCGATCGCCGTGCTTTACTGGCGTCGATTTGAGAAGGCGTGAGCTACTTCATCGCCGCGGCGGCGGCTTCCTGGAAGGCCTGGCGCATGGCAGAAGCATCGCCGGTGGGCTTCAGGCCGGTGCGCTGAATGAGCAGGATGTAGATCGTCTTCGTCGTGGGATCGATCCAGCCCTGTGTGCCGTGGGCACCGCCATGACCGAAGGTCCCCGGCGAAAGCATCGCGGTCACCCCCGTCGGCTGTCGCACGACTTGAAAGCCCAGTCCCATGCCCATGCCATCGGAGAAGCCCGCCTTCAGCTCGCCGGTGTGATTCGTGGCCATGAGCTGGAGCGTCTCGGCCTTGATGAGGCGCTTTTTGCCGATGACTCCGCCATCGAGGACCATCTGGTAGAGCTTCAGCAAATCCTCCGCGGTGGAAAACAAGCCCCCGGCGGCCAGCGGAGCACGTTTCTTGTTCGAGAAGGGCGGCGTGAGGTAGCGGATGCCCACGGGCTCGAGGGCTTTGCCATCGGCGGCGGGCTTGTAGGAGGTGGCGAGACGCGAGAGCTCTTTTTTGTCCGGCCAGAAGGTGGTGTGGCGCATGCCGAGCGGTTTGAAGATCCGCTTCTCCATGAAGTCGGCATACTCCTCGCCGCTGGCCACCTCGATGAGGCGGCCCAGCGTGTTGATGCCTGGATTGCAGTAAGACCACTTCGAGCCCGGCTCGAACTGCAACGGCGAAAGCGCATAGGTGATGACCGCCTCCTTCAAGCTGAGCACATCGAGCGCATCGCCATCGAGCGGTGAAGCACTCACGAGTCCGCTGGTGTGCGTGAGCAGGTCTTTGATCGTTACTGGACGTGCCGGCTTCACGAGCACCGTTTGCTCCGCGGATTTCTCTTTGACCATGAGCTGGCCTTTAAACTCCGGCAGATGCTTCTCAATGGGATCATCGAGGCTCAGCTTGCCCTCTTCTTGCAGCATCATCACGCCCAACGCCGTCATCGGCTTTGTCATCGAGGCGATCCAGAACACGCTGTCACGCTCCATGGGCTTCTTCGTGGCGATGTCCGCCAGGCCGACGGCTTCAAAGCTGAGCACCTTGCCGTCGCGGGCCAGCAGCGTGACCGAACCGGGCAGCGAGCCGTCCTCGACGAACTTCTGCATCGCCTGCGGAATGCCGGCAAACTTGGGATCGGAGACGATTCCCGGCTCTTTGGCATTGAGCGTCAAAGCGGCGGCGAGGAGGATGAAGAAAATGCGGCGGGTCATGGCGGAGTGGCAAACGTTCAACTTCGAACGTTCTACTTTCAACCTTCACCGGGGATGCCGACTTGAACGTGGAGCGTTCAATGTTGGACGTTGAACGTTACCTACTTCATCAGCGGCGCCAAAAGATGCTCCTCAGTGACGAGGCCGGCGGGGAGGCCGCGTGCATCAGTGACGATGGCGAGACGACGCCCTTGCTTGCGCAGGCGCTGGAGCACTCGGAGAGCGGGTTCCGTGGCCGGGAGTGTGTCGAGCGTGCGCATGTGCTGGCGCACGAGACGGTCTTGTGGCAGCGAGGTGGGCAGTTCCGAGGTGTCCAGCACCCCGATGAACGCTCCGTTGTCTCCGAGCACGGGCAGCACGGGCGTGTTTTGCTCGCGGGCGAGGATGAGGGCCGTTTGCAAAGGAAGTTCAGCGGCGAGTGCCACGCTCTGAGTCAAAGGCTGCATCACATCGGCGGCGGTGAGCCGGCGGAAGTCGAGGATGCGCTCGATGAGCCTCGTGGCCGGCGCGGAGAGCTGGTGCTCGCTGGCGAGCGAGCGGGCCAGTTGCTTCAAATCATCGCGCCGCTGGCTCTCGGCTGTCGAAGCGATGCCTTCTCCTTCCATCGAGCCGGCGGCTTTCACCGGCGAAAAAGCTCGAAAAACGGGCCTGACGATGCCGATGACATGCAGCAGCAACGAAACACTGCGCAGCGAGCGGAAGGGAAAACGGCGGAAAAGCTTCTTCGGCATCACCTCTAGCCCGATGAGGAAGAGCGGCAGGGCCAGCAGGAACACGAGGCTTGCCTCCAGCACGCTGGCATGGCGGATCAACGGCAGCGCCACGAGCAGGAAGACCGCCAGATTGGCAATGTGGTTGGCCACGGTGATGCAGCCGAGCAGCGCGTCACGATCCTCGATGAGTCGCAGAAGGCCGCGGGCCCGCGGATCACCATTCGCAGCGGCATGCCGCACCCGAACACGGCTCACGGCCATCACCGCGCTCTCCAGCCCCGAGAGCAGAAAGGACAGCAACAGGCACAGGCCGATGGCGAGGTAGGACATCATCAAAAGATGGTATCGCTAGAAACGGGCCGGGCGAAGAGAAAATAATCGCCCCCTACTGCTTCAGCCTGGCGATCAAGAACTCGGAGATGCTCAGGTGCCGTGCATCCGGCGCACCGGGATAGTTGACTTCACATTCGGTGCCCAACTGCCGGCAATGCTCCTGGAGCTTCACGCCGTAGTTCACGGTGTGCGTGGGGTCCTTCTGCGGCTGGCCGAGGGCGGGCGTGTCACCATAGCGCAGATACACCGGAGGGTCGTCTTTGCTCACGAGTTCGTAAGGGGAATACATTTTGATCCATTTCAGCACCGACTCCCGCTTCTCGAGGAACTCCGCAAAGCGGGTGTCGCGGGTCTTTTTGTCATTCGGGTCCATGAAGCCGAAGGCATGACCGCCGTAGCGGCTGTTCGGGGTCCATTCCTTGAGCTGTTTCGGGTCCAGCGAGGTCTGGGCACCGTTCACCGCGGCACACCAGAGCCGTGTGGACTCGCGGGCAACCGGGTCGGCGCTGCTGGGATCGGCCATGTCATCGTGAAATGCCAGATAAAGGCTGCTGCAGGCTCCGGCGCTGCCACCACTGGCTCCGATGCGCTGCTTGTCGATGTTCCACTCACCCGCCTTGCTGCGCACGAACTGCAAGGCGCGCGCGGCATCCTCCAGCGGCCATTTCACCGGCGGCATGACGCCGGCCAGATGGGCCTGGGTGGAGTAGCGGTAATTGATCGACACGACGGAGATGCCTGCGGACAGGCAGTCGCGCAACTCGGAGGGATTGGCCTTGTCGCCATTCACCCAGCCGCCTCCATGAATGAAGAACAGCAGCGGCGCGGGCTTCGCTGAGTCGGCTTTGTAAAAATCGAGCACCTGCCGCTCGTGCGTGCCGTAGGGCACGTTGGCGAGCGTGGGAGCGATTTTGGGCTTCGGGGGAGCGGGGGCGGCGGTTTGCGCCTGAAGCGTGGCGGCAAGGAGAACGGTGAAGAAGGCAATTTTCATGGCTGGAGGTCGGTGGAGGATTGAGGAACTCAGCAGGCTACTTCGCCAAACCAGCACGCTCGAGCTGCGCACGCGCTTTGTCGGCATTCATGCCGCCCACCGGAAGGTCAAAGCCCAGCGTGTCACCATTCGGCGTGAAGCCATGGCCATCGGCATCGACGTAGATGGGGTTGTTGTAGGCGCAGGGGCGCATCTTGGCGTAGTCGCTCGTGCCGTAACCGATCTTTTGATCGCCATCCTCATCGAGCACCACCACCATGAGATGCGCGTCGTGCTGCAACGGCACATGGATCTTCTCGGCGAACTTCACGACGCCATCCTTGAACATCTGCGGATGGCTCTGGCGGGTGAAATTGAGCTTCGGATCGCGGCGGGAGTTCACGAGGACCTGCACGCGGTCGATGTCCATCCAGTCGGTGCATTGCACGCGGACATTCAAATCGATGCCGCCGGTGCAGCGATCATCATCGCCGGCGATTTTGCCATTCTGCGTGGTCACTTCGAGGAAGGGACCGGTGCTCAGCACGATGTGACCGGCCTTCGCATGCGGCGAAAGCTCCGCCCAGTCGATCTTCGCCGGTTCATCGGTGCTCGAAGGCAGGTAGCAGCGCCAGCAACCGACGCCATTGCCATACACGCTGTGCGCATCGGCCACGCCGACGGCCGTGACACGCAGCCCTTGATTCAAAAGCTGACGCCACGCGAACTCTCGGCTCATGTTCACCTTAGCCGCGAGCGATCCCGGAGCACGGGAAATGGTAAATGGTGCCTCGGCGAGAATGCTGGTGCCGGGGCCATTCTGGCTTTCGGAGCCATCGATCATATCACCCACACCGACAAAGCCGCCGTCCTGCACGCCATCGCTATTGCGATCCACGAACATGTTCGCGAGGTCGGGGTGGTTAAACTGGATCCAGCGATCCGCACGCTCGCCCTGCCAACGGCGCAGCGTGAGCGCGGTGATACGAGGATCATCATTCCAAACCGGAGCGCCGCCGTCTTGCTTCAGCGGCTCCGGCTCGAAGGGGAAGGCATTGAAGTGCTGGCGGCTGCCGGTGAGCTCCATGCCTTTGACGGTCTTGATGTGGTTTTCAAGGCCCAGAGCCTTGATCGTGGGCTCCCAGTCATAAAGGCGGTTGTGCTCGGTGGTGGGAGCGAATTCCAGATGCTCCACGGCGATGTTGATCAAACGGCCGTCGGTATCACAGACGTTGTCGCCGCTCGGCGTGCTGTGGTTGTGGAAGTCGGCGCTGATCCAGCCTTTCGAGTCCACAAGGCGCTTCAGCGTGCCTTTGAACTCGACGAGCTTGCCGGGCTCCACCGTAATGTCCTTGGCAATGTGGCTGTATTCCGGGCCGCGGACCACGATGACGTGGTATTTCCCCGGCGGAAGCTGCTGTGTGAAGTGGCCGTTCTCGCTGTGATACTGGTCCACACAGCCATGCGCCCGCCACTTCGGCCCGAGATCGAGTTTCGGTGCTTTTTCATCCAGCGGCGCAAAGTGTGCTTTGCATGGCAGTGGCTTGCCATCCTCGCCCGTGATGGCGAAACGGATGCCGGCGGCGGCTTTCATGATCGCCTTCGGAGCCGTGGCGCTGATTTTGGCATCGGGACGGCCCAAATCGGTGATTTGAAGCTCGCTGATGCCTGCGGGCAGTTTGAGGCTGAATTTGCCATCGGCGTCCGGATAGCCCGGAATCGTGTTTTTGCCCTCGGGAACAAGAATGGAGGCCGTGGCGATGCCTTTGCCATCTTCGCCGGAGACTTGGCCGCTCACGACGGTGACCTTGTCACCCTTCGCGGCACGCACTTCACCCACCGCCTGGGCTGGCGAGTTGCCGACGGCAAAGAAGCGTGCAATGACCACTTCTTGCTTGGGCTTCAATTCGATGGTGTCGGCGAGCTTTTCGATGCCGGTGAGGCTCAACGTGGCAAAAGCATAACCGCACTTGTGCGCTGGATTGATCGCATCGGCCCAGCGGATGCCATCCGCCGTGGTGCCGGTGGTATCGACACGGGTGAAATCATCCTTCGTGAAGGTCTTCTGCTCCTTGTCGGATTCATTCCGCAGCACGGTGGTGATGAAGATGCCCTGCACGCCATCTTTGACGCGGTATTCGTGACGCTTGAAGACGCCGCCATTCTTCGCTGCGGTGGTCACGGACTCGACCGCAGCACTGCCTTCCTCCTTCACATTGGCGATCTTCACATAGCTCACATGCCCGTGACCGCAGGGGCTGTAGATGACGAGCTGGTCGTTGTTGGCACCACGCAGCGTCAGGTCATACATCGCGCCCGGCGTGACGCCGTCCTCGCCGTAGAAGGTGCTCATGTTCGCGCGACGGTTCGGCGCGTTGTGTGAGATGGTGGCCTCCACCTTGTCGCTGCGCAGAACGAAGTCGCCGAGAATGCCATCGGCCTCCTTCCCTTTCGGCAGTTCGGTCTCGCGACCCAGCGCGGCTTCAAAAACCTCGGCAGCCGAAAGCGGCGCGGCGAGCAGGAAGGGGAGCAAAAGAGCAGATTTCATCATGGCGGGCCGGAGTATCGTCTGCCGCCCGCCGCTTCTTGTGCCCGAATCACGCTTTTTGTCCGCTCACGGTGGATTGCTCACCGTCCGGCGCACCGTCTGACCGCCATTCATGAAGTCATCCCGCTCCAAACCGGTGAGCGCCGAGATGCCGCGCAGCATCCAGAATAGCAGCGCCATGGTGGCGGCCACCAGCGGGATGCCGATGACGATGAAGCTCACCCAGTTCAGCCGGCCAATGGCCTTCGTGTATGCCTCACTGCCAGGAATTTGACCATTCAGCAGATACCAGGCGAGGGCAAAATTCGCCACCGCGCTGCCCAACATCGTCAGCGCCATGCCCCACGAGGCACGGCTCATCAGCGATTGGAAACCAAGCATTTTGTCTGGCGAATCGAGAGACTTGTTGATGAGCGGCACATTGATGACCTGCGGATTGAGCAGCAGCTCCGACACCAACGGCCGGCCCCAGCGGAAGCTGAGAGGAAAGGCCAGCCCGAGGAACATCGGAAACGCCGCCTCCTTCGCCGCAAACCACACCGGGTCGAGTTTCAACAAGCCAAGTCCGCCGGTCACGATGACGGCGATGAGCCCGAAGATGGAAAAGAAGTTCAGCCCTCGCTTCTGCATGAAGCACCACACGCCAAACCCAAGCGGCATCAGCAGCGCCACGACCAGCGCCCACGCGGGCCCGAGCTTGTCCGGCTTGCTGAGATACTCGAGCACGAGGGAGGGCAGCACGACCGTGAGCAGCAGATCACCGAGCGGATGGGGTTGTTTGGGAGCTTCTGGCATGGAGCGATGAACCTAAATTGGCCCCTCATTGCGGGCAAGGTTTTCGATCCCTGCCCCTCAAAATGCCAAAATGTTTTCTTGAATAGGAGCCAACTTCGAGCGTCACAGCCGCGCGCCATTTCCGCGCCTATTCACCCATGAAAAAAACCTCACTGCTCCTCGCCCTTATCTTCACCCTCACCACCGCCATGGCCCCGGCCGGCACGATCAAAGTGCCCCAGGACGAGCCGGCGGTAACCCTGAACATCCCGGACAATTGGGAACCCGACCAGGATGATGCCGGCGTCCTCGCCGAGTCGCCCGACAACGTCGCCACGGTTTACTTTGAGGTCGTCGGCTCTGAAGACGAGCTGAAGGAGGCCATCGAAGGCAGTGTCGAATGGCTGGCCGAGCACGAGGTGAAGGTGGACGAGTCCACCCAGGAAGAAAAAGAGTTCAAGACCGGCGAGCGCGAGTGGAAGGTCATCTCGTGGACGGCCAACCACAAGGAATGGGGCGAGGCCTCCGTGGGCTTCCTGTTCAGCGAGGTCGGCGGCGGCAAGGTGCTCACCGTGACCTACTGGATCTCCAAGAAGGACAGCGACAAGAGCATGGCCACGCTGGAGAAGATCTTCAGCAGCGTGAAGTCGGTGAACTGATCCCACTGTCCATTTCCCCCCTCCCCACAAGCGGCGCCGGGCAACCGGCGCCGCTTCTTTTGGATCTGATTGCACGGCGAGAACCGGACGGTGAACGGCTTGCGCAGCCACGTTTCGTGTCCAAAGGGCCTGCTGTGCCGCCTCTCCTCTGCTCCATGAACCGTCGCCACTTCCTTCACACCTCCCTTCTTGCCGCCATTTCCGCCTCCGCCGCGGAAGGGCGTGCGCCCCGCGTGCTGCTCCGCTCCTCCTGGCAGACGGTGAACATCGGCGACATCGCGCACACGCCAGGCGTGCTGGCCTTGCTCGAAAAGCATCTGCCGCATGCCGAGATCCGTCTGTGGCCGTCGAAGGTGGACAACGGCGTGGCGGAGATGCTTCAAGCCCGCTTTCCCAAGGTGCAAATCGTGAATGGCGAGGCCGTGAAGAAGGCTTTCGAAGAATGTGACTTCCTCCTCCATGGCAGCGGCCCGTCTCTCGTGGCCGAGAAAGATGTCGTGAAGTGGTCGAAAGCCACCGGCAAGCCTTACGGCATCTACGGCATCACGTTCAGTTCCCAAGGCTCCACCTCGACGAAGCCCGCGGCGGATGGTGCGGTGGCCAATTCGGTGGAAGTCCTCAGCGGAGCCAGGTTTGCCTACTTCCGCGATTCCGCCTCGCTCGAACTCGCCAAGAAGAAAGGCTGCACCTGCCCGCTGATGGACTTCGGGCCGGATGGAGCCTTCGCGGTCGATCTCGCCGATGACGCCAGGGCGGAGGCCTTCTTGAAGGCGAATGGCCTCGAGCATGGCAAATTCCTCTGCTGCATCCCGCGGCTGCGCTTCACGCCTTACTGGACCATCCCGGAGAAGAAGGCGAAGCCCGATCCCGTGAAGCAGGCACGCAATGACGCGATGCGTGACCACGACGGCAAACCGCTGCTCGATGCCATCGTGAAAGTCATTGAGAACACCGATTTGAAGGTCCTCATCTGCCCCGAGGACAAGACGCAGATGCAGGTGGCCAAGGAGATGCTCTACGACAAGCTGCCGGAAAAGATCAAAACGCGAGTGGTCTGGCGTGAGAGCTACTGGCTGACCAATGAGGCCATCAGCACCTACCGGCTCAGCGCCGGTCTTTTCGGCCATGAGATGCACAGCCCCATCATGTGCATCGGCAACGGCATCCCGGCCATCGTCTGCCGCTGGGCGGAGCAGACCACCAAAGGCCTCATGTGGCGCGACATCGGACTTGGAGACTGGCTGTTCGATCTCGACAAGGACGACGAACTCGCCCGCGTGGCCGACACGGTGCTCGCCATGGCAAAAGACCCGCAAGGCTCCAAAGACAAAGCCGCCAAAGCCCGCGAGTTCGTTATGAACCGCTTCGCCACCAGCATGGGCGTGCTTGCCAGCCAACTGCCGAAGTGATCCCCTGCCCTACGCTGCCGCTTCGCACTGCGCCTTGATCTCCTCCAGCTCGGCCCAACGGGTGAACTTGGCATCCAGCTCGGCTTTTTTGGCGTCCAGGCGGGCGATGTAGTCATTCGTGCCGGCACCAAGTTTCACGAAGGTCTCAGGATTGCTCAGCTCAGCCTCCATGGCGCCAATTTCGGTCTCCAGAGCCGCGATGAGGCCTTCCAGTTCCGTGAGTTCGCGGACCTCGCGATTGGTCATTTTACGAGGTTTGGCAGCAGGGGCGGCGGGTTTCTCCTTCTTCACGGCCGCGTTCACGAGGGCCACCTCCGCCGCGGCCTGCTTCGCCCGCTTTTCCTGGTAGTAGCTGTAGTTCCCGGCGCACTCGTGGATGCGGCCGTGGCCTTCAAAGGCGATCAGGCGGTC
>JBKCXA010000123.1:0-2174 GCA_046316935.1 Prosthecobacter sp. | reverse complement strand
GGCATGACAGGGAAACGCGGGAAACGAGGCGATTTGTTCGCGTGGAAGCTCAGGCGGTGACGGGCTGCGTCATGGCCTGGAGATGGTTTTCTTTGCCATAGGCGGTGAGGACATCACCGGTCTGGATGAGATCATCGCGGCTGGGGATGCCGGGATGGGTCTCGCCATCGCGTTTGATGGCGAGGATGACGACGCCGCGATCCCACGGTCGTGATTCTCGCAGCGTGCGTCCGGCGAGGTAGGTATCCGGCAGCACTTCGATCTCGGAGACGACGTAGCCATGCTGGATGCGCAGCAGCAGCTCGTAATCGAGCGCCCGGACGAGGCCAGCACGCTCCAACGCATGCCGGATGAGGTAATCGAGTGCCCGCTGCACCCAGCCGAACCGGGAGATGAAGAACAAGGCCACGAGACCGCCGAGCAGCCACGCCAGCATTTTGAAGACATCCCCATCGGAGCTGCTCTGGAGCAGCGTGACGATGAAAGTGGCGAGGGCGGAGGTGAGGCCCACGTTTCCGGCGAGAATGAGATCGCGGATGATGCGACGGCGCACGGGATGGTTCACGACCATCTCCGCTTCCTTCGTCGTGAAGCCCACACCGAAAAACGCGGAGTAGGACTGGAAGCTGGCGGTGTCCCAACTGAGCCCGGTCATCATCAGCGCCGTGGAGCCCACCCGCACCGCGAGGAGCGAGACGAGGGCGATGACGAGCAGGGCGATGATGGAGGACATGACAACGAAATGACGAAACCAGAATGACGAATGTCGAAGGCGGGATCAGAAGTGCTTTTCGCTGACGGATTTGTCGTGGTCGTAGGTTTGCTCCTTGGTGAGCTTGCCCTTCATGTCCCAGTAGCGGTTGAGGCCGTGGCGCTGGCCGTTGGCGAAGTTGGTCTCGGCGGATGGCTGGCCGTTCTCCCACCATTCCTTCATGACGCCGTGCATCTTGCCGTTCACATAGGGATACTCGCCGGCGACCTTCTGGTTCGAGTGCTTGCGGCGGATGAGGCCGGTGTAGGGACTCGTTTTGTAACGGGCGCTTTTGCCCTCATCGGTCATCTCGACATTTGGATCGCTGAAATCGACCTCGGCGGGCTGCTTTTCACAGGCGACGAGCACGAGGCTGAGCAAGGGGAGGAGGGTGGAGGAGGGAAGATGGCGCATAAAAAAGGTCGGCGAATGATGCGGCGGGCAGTGCGGGAAGTAAAAGACTGTTGATGACCGGCTCTTGCGCAGGCTATCTTAAATGCATGACTTACCACATCGCACGCGGAGGCCAGCAAATCGGGACTTTTACCGAGGAGGAGATTCGTGCCGGACTGGCTGCGGGTCGTTTTCAAGCCGGTGACCTCTGCTGGGCTGAAGGCATGGCCGACTGGCGGCCGGTGGGCTCGCAGATCGGCGCGACCTCGCCCGGGCTTCCACCGCCGGTGAGCCAAGTAAATCTGTATGCCGCGCCGCAGTCCCAGGTGCTCTCGACGCTGCCAGGGCTCACGCCTGCCTCGCGGGGTGCCAGGCTGGGTGCCTGCCTGTTGGACTGCCTGACGGGCCTCGTCGGGATCGGCATACCCTTGAGCGCGGCCATCTTTTTCATGGTGCAGATGGACAAGTCCGGCTCGGAAGACGTGCCGGCGGGTGCAATCGTATGTTTTGTGCTCACAGGCCTCGCCTTCCTCGGGCTGACGATCTGGAACATCGTGCTGCTTACAACCCGCGGGCAGACTCTGGGCAAAAAATGGCTCGGCATCCGCATCGTGACCTTCCCGGACGGGCAGAACCCGGGCTTTGTGAAGGCTTTTTTGCTGCGCTCCTTTGTGAATGGCATCATCGGGCAGGTGGTGCCTTTTTACGGCCTCATCGATCCCTGCTTCATCTTCCGGGAGGACAACCGCTGTGTGCATGACCTGCTGGCGGATACCACGGTGATCGAAGGCCACCCTCCCGAGGAGTGATGAGGCTCGAAGGTGGCCGATTTTCTCCGAAAATCGAGCCAGGGTGCGGGAAGGTCATCGACGACTCGAGGGCTCGATTTTTGGAAAAAATCGGCCACGAAGTTACGCAAGGCCTAAGGCGGCGACCTGCTCCTCATCAAGGCCGAGGTAGTGGCCGAGCTCGTGGAGGAGTGTGATGCGCACCTCATCGCGGTAGGTTTCGAGATGGCCATCGCAATCGT
>JBKCXA010000122.1:0-8027 GCA_046316935.1 Prosthecobacter sp. | reverse complement strand
AATCAGGGCGACTTCAAGGAGGAGGTCGTGAAGGTGGAAACGAAAGACGGCATCTTCAATCGCGACGCTTACATCAGCGCCTATGTGCTCGGTGAGGAGGTTCGTGTTTACTGCCGTTACCGCGTGAAGACGGGTGCGGCGAAGGCTCCGGGCCTGCTGGTGGTGCATGGCTGGATGGGGGCACCGGAGCCGGACAAGAAGTATGTCGAGGACGGCTGGGCGGTGATGGCGCATGACTACTGCGGGAAGACGGGAAGCCGGCCTCACTTCACGAAGTATCCGGAGAAGTTGCGGCACGGAAACATGGATCGCACGGTGGCTGGACCGGCTCGGGCGAAGGACCTGGATGGAAAGGAAATCACCGATCCGAAGCAGACTTCCGATTATGTGTGGTATGCCATCCAGCGGCGGGTGCTGAGCTATCTCGAGCAGCAGAAGGAAGTGGATCGCACACGGCTCGGAGCGACGGGTTACTCGTATGGTGGCACGCTGATGTGGAATCTCGCCACCGATCCTCGGGTGAAGGCGGTCGCGGCTTACTTCGGCATCGGCTACAACGACTACTACCGCGACAAGCATGTCTGGCTTTACAACGTGCCTTACGTCGAGCCGCCGAAGTCGCCGGGCGAGGAGATCATCCTCGCTTCCATTGCGCCCGAGGCCCATGTGCCCTTCATCACGGCGGCGACCTTTTTTTTGAATGGCTCGAACGATCATCATGGCGGGCATGAACGCGGCCTGGAGAGCTTCAAGAAGTTCCCAAAGAACATGCCGTGGTCGTTTGCGATCCAAGCTCGTGGTCATCACGACACCGAGAAGATCGGGCACAACACGAAGATCTGGCTGGATAAGCATGTGCTCGGCAAAGCCGTGGTCTGGCCGGAGCATCCGAAGTCGGAGATCCGTCTGGATGCCAACGGCGTGCCGGAACTCGTCATCACACCGGCCTCACCCGATGCCGTGCGCAAGGTGGAGATGTTTTACGCGCTCAAGAACCCATGCAGCTACGCCCGTTCCTGGCGCGACACTCCCGGCGTGCGTCAGGGCCAGCAGTGGGTGGCGAAGATGCCGGTGCTCAACGTGGACGACTATGTCTTTGGCTACGCCAACATCACTTACGACACCACGATCGTCCGCTCGACTGACTTCAACGCGGCGATCCCTGCCAAGCTCGGCAAGGCGGTGGCTACCGACAAACCATCGAGCTATCTTTCCGATAGCGGTTACAGCTCCTGGAGCCACATCGCCGAACTTGAAGGCCCACGCGGCATCAAGGGATTTCGTCCCACGAACAACGGTCGCGGCTCCGGCACCGAGCAACTCCACGATCCCAAATGGCAGGCCCCGGCCAACTCGCGTCTGAGCTTCAAGTTCTACTGCACCGAGCCGCAAACCGTGATCCTCACTGCTGCCGATTACAACACCGCCGAGCTTGAGATCACCGCCTCTGACAACTGGCAGGAGATGACCATCGCCCCCGAGCGCCTCATCAACCGCTTCAGCCAGAAGCCGATGTCGAACTGGTCCAGCGTGGGAAAAATCCACTTTCTCCCCAAACAAGGCTCCGACCTCACCAAGGTGATCTTCGCCGATTTCAAATGGGTGCCGTAAGGCTCTCCACGCGCCGACGTTTCGCGAAAAAGCCTCCTTTTAAAGAAATCCGAGTCATGAACACCCGCCGCCAATTCATCGCCACTGTTGCTGGAACTGCTGCTGTCTCGTCGAAGGCGAGTGGGGCTGACGAGCCCAAGCCCGAGATTCGTTACTCGATGAATCCCACGCCGCCGAAGATCGGACCGCACACGGGAACCTTGGATGTTTTTGTCCAGAAGTTGAAGCCGCGAGGTGAGCGGCCGCTTTCGTTTCTCAAAGACGAGCATGTAGATCTCGCGGCCTGGAAGGCCAAAGCGCGGGCGAAGATGCTGGAGTTGTTTCACTACACGCCGGAGAAGTGCGATCCGCAGGCGGAGGTGATCTCGCGTAAGGACTGTGGCGACTACATCCGCGAAGAAATCCGCTTCAACACCACGCCGGTGTTTCGCGTGCCGGGCACGGTTTTGATCCCGAAGGGCCTCTCGAAGCCCGCGCCTGCGGTGGTGCTGCTGCATTCGCATGGAGGTTACTACCTCTGGGGCCGCGAACGCGAACTGGAGGGCGATGACGTGCATGCCACGCTCATCGAGATGCGGGAATCCTACGGAAAGAAGGCCATCGGCACGGAGATGGTGCGGCGAGGGTATGTGGTGATCAGCATCGACATGTTTTTCTGGGGCGAGCGGCGCATGGTGCTCGAAGACGATCCACCGGATTGGAAGGAGCGGCCTGCAAGCATCAGCAGCGAGTCGGTGGTGAAGTTCAACCAGCGCAGCAATGCCAGCGAGCAGCTCATGGGTCGCACCTTGCTCAGCGCGGGAGTCACATGGTCGGGCATCCTCGCGTGGGACGACCTCCGCACGGTGGACTACCTTGTGACGCGCCCTGAGGTGGACCCGCAGCGGATCGGCTGCGTGGGCCACAGCGTCGGCGGACTGCGCACGGCCTACCTCGCGGCCTTGGATGATCGGATCAAAGCGGCGGTCGTGTGCGGATGGATGTGTTCCTTTCCCAACCAGCTCGCCAAACACATCCGCAGCACCATCGGTCACACCAAGATCATCCCAGGCATCTACCACCTCATGGATCATCCCGACATTGCCTCCATTGCCATGCCCACGCCGCTCATGGTCATCAATGGTATTCAGGACTTCTTGTTCGAGCCCGATGGCGTCCGTGCTGCGCATGAGAAACTGGCGAAATGCTACGCCAAAGCCGGTGCGCCCGATCACTTCAAAGGCATCATCGAAGAACGCCCGCATGAGTTCAACGCCGAGCGACAGGCGGATGCGTGGGCGTGGTTTGATCAGTGGCTGTAAATCGACAAAAGAATGGGGACAGAAGAATGATGAGAACATCCCACACTGCTTTTGAAGCCCTATTCTTTTGTCCCCATTCTCCTGTCGATGCCCCTTGAATCGAACCTTCATGAATCAATCGAGCCGGAAACAGTAGGCAGAAGAATGGGGGCAAGAGAATGGTTCTTTGATTCTTCTGCCCCCATTCTTTTGCCTCCCATCAATCGCCGCAAACAGCACCAACCTCATGATCTCCTCCTCCACCCACATCTTGACCTTGGCCCTTCTCGTCACTGGAGGCCTTCTTCGAGCGGACATGCCGCCGGTGGTCGCCAAGGTGCTGCTGGAACGAAAAGCCGCCACCCCTTTGCCGCCGCCTGAAGGCGAGGTGGTGCATGTGAAAAACGCTACGGAGCTGGAGCAGGCCGTTCGGTCCATGAAATCGGGTCAAACCATCGTGCTCGCCGCAGGCGAATACCGCATCACCCACGACCTCGTGTTGGGTGCCAAGACATCGGAGCCACTGCGCAACATCGGCTTCCGTGGCGAGACCGGGAAGCGCGAGGACGTCGTCATTCGTGGGCCGGGGCAGGAAAACACGGAGGGCAACCCACAAAGCTGCTTCCAGTTCAACAATGTGGATGGCGCTTTGGTCGCCGACATGTCCATCGGCGACTTCTTCCATCACCCCATCATGTTGCATGGCCGATTCGGTTGCCGTGCCGTGCGCATGCGCAACCTCCGACTCTTCGACGCCGGTGAACAGTTCGTGAAAGGCACCAGCGGCGGACCAGGCCGCATCGGAGCCAAGGACTGCATCGTCGAGCACTGCCTCATCGAATACACCGACATCGGCCCCATCGCGAATCAGGGCTACACGCAAGGCGTGGACATACACCGGGGCGACCGCAACATCGTCCGAGACTGCGTCTTTCGGAACATGCATGTGAAGCCGGGGCTGAGGTTCCAGCACGGCCCGGCCGTGCTCATGTGGAATGACTCGCGCGACTCCATCGTCGAGCGCTGCGTCTTCCTCGACTGCGACCGCGGTGTCCAATTTGGCGTGAATGAAAAACCCAAAGACGGCCCCAGTGACCACTCCGGCGGCGTCATTCGGAACAACTTCTTCTACACCTCACGCCGCATCACGAATGCTGACGCGCCGATTTTGGCCTGGAACTCGCCCGGCACGAAGATTCTGCACAACACCATCCTGACCAACGGCACCTGTCCCAACGCCATCGAGTATCGCTTCGCCAACACCAAGGGCGTGATCATCGCCAACAACCTGACCGACGCCAAGATCCTCTCCCGCAACGACGCTGAAGCCGAGGTGTATGGCAACTTCACGCAGGCGACTCCCGCGATGTTTGCCGATCCCGCCGCGTGCGATCTGCATTTGAAATCGCCTGTCACCGGTGTCGTCGGAGCTGCGGAAAAATTGCGCCCGCCTTTGACCGCCGCCGATTGCGCCGATGACTTCAACGGCCACCCACGTCGCAAAGATGCCGCCAGCGACATCGGAGCCGCAGAACATCGAAACACGCCCGCCGCGAAGGAGTAGAGGCGTTGGCGTTCCGTTCACCTTCTCTCACGATGATCCGCCTCCTTCCGCTCCTGCTTGTCACCCTTGCCCACGCAGGCGAGACACTGCCGAGTGGCATCGTCCTCCCGGACGAATGGCCGCCGCGTGTGGGCGGGCATGCGGGCACGCCGCCGCTGGAGACGTGGAGGAAGCCGGGTGATCCACCGGAGCCGCCGTATTTGAAAACGAAGCCTGCGGTGATCCACATCGACACGGGGCGGCAGCTCTTGGTGGACGATTTCTTGATCGCGAGCACCACGCTGAAGCGCGTGTGGCATCCGCCGGTGAAGCATGTGGGCAATCCGGTGCTGAAAGCGGAGAAACCTTGGGAACTCGGCTCCACGCGCACGCCGATGGCGGCTCCATTCAGCGATGGGTGCTTCTACGATCCGATGACGAAGCGGTTCATGCTCTGGTATTCATCGGGCTGGTATGACTCGACCGCGCTGGCGGTGAGTCGCGATGGTTTGCAGTGGGAGCGGCCGGAGTTCGATGTGTTTCCCGGCACCAACAAAGTCATGCTAAACGGCCACGATGACTGGCGGCGCGACACGGTTTCCGTCTGGCTCGATCACGAGGCGGCGCGGCCCGAGGAGCGATTCAAAGCCACGATGTTCTGCCGCAGCGGTGCGCTCGGCACGAAGCTCGACAACTACCATCCCGGCCTCCTCCTGCTCGCCTCGCCCGACGGCATTCATTGGACCCTGCGCGGCCAGACGAAGCACTCGAAGGACAACACCACGATGTTTTACAATCCCTTCCGCAAGGTCTGGGTCGTGAGCCATCGCATCCACCTCCAGCATGACGACGGCCGCTACGAACGGGCGCGGGCCTACTGGGAGACGAAGGACCTCTTCTCCGCCGCGGATGAGGCGATGAAGACCCGCCCGCCGGTGTATTGGATGAGCGAACAAGCCGACACCGTCCGCGAGAGCACCCCACAAGCCTCCGCCGCCATCGAACTCGGCAACTCCACGCTCGCGCAAATCTACAAAATCGACGCCACGCCTTATGAAAGCCTCATGCTCGGCCTTTTCGAGATTCTGAGCGGCCCGACGAATGACGAATGCGCCGCCGAAGGCAAACCGAAGCGCACCGATCTCCAGCTCGCCTTCAGCCGCGATGGCTTTCACTGGTCGCGGCATCGCGAAACGTTCATTGGCGGCACCGGCAAGCCCGGGAGCTGGGATCGCGGCTACATCTCGTCCGTGGGCGGCGGCTGCCTCATCGTCGGCGATGAGCTTTGGTTCCCTTATGGAGCCTTTGCGGGCGATCCGGCGAATACCGCGAAATACTACGTCTGGGGCGGCCTCTACGCGAATGGAGCCACAGGCATCGCCAAGCTCCGCCGCGATGGTTTTGCCTCCATGCGCGGCCCCGGCGTGCTCACGACCGAGCCCCTGCGTTTCAGCGGCAGGCATCTCTTCATCAACGCCAAAGGCACAATCCGCGCCGAGGTGCTCGATGAAGCCGGAAACCCCATCCCCGGCCTCACACGGGCCGATGGCACCCCTTTTGATGCCGACAGCACCCGCGCCCGTCTGAGCTGGAAAGGCGACCTCGCCGCCCAGGCAGGCAAACCCGTGCGCCTCCGCTTCCACCTCGAAAAAGGCGATCTCTACGCCTTCTGGATCAGCGCCGACGAGCGCGGCCACAGCGGCGGCTATGTCGCAGGCGGCGGGCCGGAGTTTGAAGGCGGAAGAGATCAACCAAGCAACCCACCATGACATCATTCACCCGTCTGCTCGTCTCGCTCCTCTCTTTGCTGCCGCTGCTTCACCGTGCGGCTGCTGGCGAACCCGTCCGCATCGGGTATGAGCATCAGCTATTCCTCGACGACTACCTCATCGAGCACACCGAGCATCTGACCCGCCGCGTGCAGCAGGCGCGGAAGCATGAGGGGAATCCGTTGTTCGTGAAACAGCATGACTGGGAGCCTGCGGGCTATGTGGTGCCGAGTGTGATGTATGATGAGGAGGAAAAAATCTGGAAGGCCTGGCTCGATGGCTACGGCATCGGCGTCTTCTACTTCACCAGCAAGGATGGCATCACCTGGGAGCGGCCTTTGATGCGGCTGTTCCCGGAGTTCGACAAGGAGCCGACGAACCGCGTCATCCTCACGGGCAGCGAGATCGACGTCAAAGACGCGCCGCCGGACAAACTGGACTACATGCGCTCACGCGAGGCGGGCTGGAAATACTTCGGGCATGCCAGCGGCGTCATCAAAGACAAGCGCGATCCTGATCCGCAGCGCCGCTACAAGATGGCCTATCTGTGGATCAACCGGCAGTTTCAGCGCCCGGGCGCGTCCAGGGCAGGGAAGCTCGTCGCGATGGGCGTGGCCTTCAGCCCGGATGGCATTCATTGGACGCCGGTGAACGAGCCCGTGAGCTATGCCACCGTCGATCTTCCGTTTCACATCAACTACGATGAGCAGCGCCAGCGCTGGGTGCTGTATGGTCGTGCTGTGGGCGTGGTCACGCCGGAGAAAAAAGCCGCCCACGCCGCCGATCCGAATCTCCAATACAACATGGGTCGCTCCGTCATCCGCTGCGAGAGCGAGGACTTCATCCACTGGACGCCGGAGAAGGGCGACCTCGTGCTCTCCAGCGATGCGAAGGACAGCGCCATGACGGAAATCTACGACATGCGCCGCGTGCCTTACGAGGGCGTGAACATCGGCTTCGTTCATCTGTTTCACAACGATCCCGAGAGCGTCATGCTGCCCGTCCAGCTCGGCATCAGCCGCGACAACAAGACCTGGCAGCGCCTCAGCGACCGCTCGCCCTTCCTCGCGATGGGCGGTCTCGGCGAATGGGATCGCGGCGTGATCTCGCCGCCCGTTTCTGATCCCGTCCCGGTCGGCGATGAACTCCGCTTTTACTACACGGGTCGCAATCAACTCCACAGCACCCGCTGGAAGTTTGAAGACGAGCCGAAGCTCCTGCCTCCGATGCCATCGCATCGCGGCGCCCTCGGTTTCGCCACGATCAAACGCGATCGCTTTGTCGCCATGGAAGCCAGCTACAAGCCCGGCATCCTGCGCACGAAACCGTTCATTCACGATGGCGGCACGCTGCATGTGAACGCAGCGATCAAGTTTGGTGCCCTCACCGTCAGCCTGCTGGATGATCAAGGGATCTCGCTGCAAAAGATCACGATCACGGGCAAGGATAAAATCAATCTCGCCCTGCCCGAACTGACGAAGATCGCCGGTCGCAAAGGCCAGCCCATGCGCCTGGAGTTTGCCGTGCAGAACGGGCGGCTTTTTTCGTTCTGGATTCAATGACTCAACCCATGAAGCGATTTTTCCTCGTCTCCGCCCTTCTGCTCGCCCAACCCATGCTGATGTGCGCCGCCGACGAGGTGCCGTGGCTCCTCCACTATGACGGCCAATCCCCGCCCGCATCGCCCTGGGCCGCACTTGGCAAACCCAACGCCAAGCTCGAAGACGGTGCCTTGCATTTGAGTGACGACTCAAAAGACGACTTGGGCGCCTTTGAAGCCGAGTGGACGGGCGATCTCGATGGCAAGGAGATCATCGTGGAGGC
>JBKCXA010000121.1:0-6827 GCA_046316935.1 Prosthecobacter sp. | reverse complement strand
CCTTAAGCCCTACGACCTCGCCTCGCGTCTCTCGTATGCGCTTTGGGCCGCACCGCCGGATGACGCGCTGCTCGCCGCGGCGAAGTCCGGCAAGCTCACGCAGGACGCCGAATTGAAAAAGCAAATCGAGCGCATGATCGCCGATGAACGCATCACTGGCTTCGTGAACGGCTTCCTTGATAGCTGGCTGAACCTCCGCGACCTCGGCTCGCAGCCGCCGCCGCGCGAAAACTTCCGCTCTTATTACGCCGAGGACCTGCCCAGCTCGATGAAGGCCGAGGCGCGGCTGTTTTTCCGCGATCTGCTCAAAAACAACGGCAGCGCCGCGCAGTTCATCGACTGCGAGCACACCTTCGTGGACAAGAAACTCGCCAAACTCTACGAACTGCCGGAGAAGGACAAACTTCGCCTCGCCGATGGCTTCCAAAAAGCCAGCCTCAAGGGCAACAATCATCGCGGCGGCCTGCTCGGCATGGCCGCGGTGCTCACCGTCAGCGCGAATGGCGTCGAGACCTCACCCGTGACGCGTGGCGTGTGGGTCACGGAGAATTTCCTCGGCGTCCCGCCGCCTCCGCCGCCGGATGTCGTGCCCGCGATTGATCCCGATGTCAGCGGCGCCACCACCATCCGCGACCGCCTTGCCAAACACCGCGCCGACGCCGCCTGCGCCGAGTGCCACCGCAAGATCGATCCGCTTGGCTTCAGCCTCGAAGCCTACGATCCCGTCGGCCGCTGGCGGAAGAGCTATCCGAAGTCCAAGAACGCCAAAGACGCCCCCAAGATCGACACCACCGGCGAATTCCCCTCCGGCGAGACCTACGCCGACTTCGCCGGCTTCAAGCAGGTCATCCGCGACACCCGCAGCGATCTCTTCACCCGCCACCTCATCCGCCAACTCCTCACTTACACCACAGGCCGCACCATGGAGCTCAACGACGACATTCCCCTCGATCAGCTCCACGACAAAGTGAAGAAGCAAGGCCTCGGGCTGAAGACGCTGATGATCGAGAGCCTGATGAGCGAAGTGTTTCGGTCGCGGTGAATTAAAAATTGCTCAACATGAACGCGAACGAGCTAGTCAGTGCTTTTGATACAAAATTCCGTGGGCAGCAGAGGGTGTTGCTCGGCAAATTAACTTCAAATATCAAGCACGGTGAGACGATCCCTGCTGGGACCTTTGTTGTGATGGCCTCAGGTGATCGCAAACTGCGGGCAAAAATTCTGGAAAAGGATGTTCCACATAAAGGCTTTTCGGTTCCGTTGCCGCTTAATAAGCTGGCTGAGGATTCAAAGGTGACGCCAAGGTATTTGCTTTGGCTTTTCTCACAGCCATTCGTTTGCGAACACCTGCTAGAACATACCACGGGTTCTGTCTTTCTTAGAGTGCCAAAGCGTGTGTTGGAAAGTTTGCCTGTGCCCATTCCTAAAAGAGCGACAAAGCTAGAAGCTGCCCAAGAGTTGGTTCTCGAAAGGGATGATGAATTCGCGAAGCAATTGTGCTTCTTCTATGACGATTACCTGCTGAACGTGAATAACGGCCGTTTCCGAACCGCCATCATTTTGGCGGGAGCCATAGCAGAGATGTTGGTTTATCAATCCCTCATTGAACAAGGTGTGGACAAAAAACTCCTGACAGGAGATCGAAACCTGGGGTTGGGCAAAATGTTGACGTATTTGCAACTGCTGCGTCTCGACAAAACAGTGCCTCTAAACCATCTGCGCGACATCCAAAGCAAGCGCAACGAAGCTGTTCATGCCGGACGCATGGCCGGAGCCAAGACTCAGTTTGTAAAAGAAGACCTGGAATGCTTCGATAACATTATCAAGCACTACGGCATTTGATGCAGGTAACTCCAACGATCACTGCCAAGCCCTCACGAGCCTTCTTTCATGGTTAACTCGTGGCTCGCACGGAAACTCACCACCATCACTTTGCCCTAGATACTTCGACGATCCGCACCTCATCCACGGGGCCATCGATCCAAAAACAGACGCGCCACTGGTTGAATCTCGCTCTTTGGATCATCCGGCCGTCTGTAGCGCGAATCTGATCATCCACATTCGTCAGTGGATAGTCGGCCAGCTTTTGAAAGATGGCGAGGATCTCGCGCCTGGAACGTGCGGGCAGCCGCCAAAGGGATTCGGCAAGGTCGCTGTCGATGATGACCTTGTGCGGCTTCACTCAGCGGCCTTCGGATTCGAGCTGCTCATGCTTTTCTTTAAAGGCATCCAGGGAGACCGAACGGCCTGCATCCATGGAACGCATCCGCTGGGAGAGGAGTGCCCGCAACTCGTCCTCCGTCTCTAACGCCGTCAGATAGCGCGTCAGCTCGATCCTCTCCGCGAGAGGCAGAAGGGATGCCTGGGATGCAATGTCAGCGTAGCTCATGGGTGGAGTGTATTCAGAGGCATGAAGTAGCGCAAGAGGCGGATTGAGCCAGGGCACAGAGTCGAGAGTGCCATCTTGCCTTCACTCCAACAACCACTGCCACGCTGTCACCACGCGTGTTCGGGGAGGCAACGGGAGCTTGGGGAAGCCGGTTTGATGCAGGGTGATGAGGGTACAGCTCGCTTTGGGGAAAGTGACGACGGCATCGCTGAGCGCGCGGAGTTCGCGTTCGGCGGTTTCGGGAGCACTGGCATCGGCGCAGACTTGGATCAGCTCCTGGCGGCCATCGGCGTGGCGGGCGAGGAAGTCGATCTCGTAGCCTGCGGGTGTGCGGACCCAGGTGATGGCGGAACGACGGCGTTCGAGTTCGAGCAGGACGAGCGTTTCAAGCGCGTGGCCGATGTTGGCGCGTCCGGTTTGATCGTAGAGGGCGATGAGCGCGGTGTCGATGGGGTAGGCTTTGCGCGGATTGACCATGCGCTGACGCTCGGAGGAGGACTCCATCCACACGGTGCGCACGAGGAAGGCATCCTCCAAGTGGGCGAGGAGGTCATGCAGCGTGTTTTTGGCCACGGGCATGCCCTGCGAGGTGAGGAAGTTGTGGATCTTCTGCACGCTGAACGCACAGCCTGCATTCGCGAGCAGGTGACGCACGAGAAAGCGCAACGCGGCGACATTCGCCACCTGATGACGCTCCACCACATCCCGCAGCAGGGCGACATCGACGTAGCTTTGCAGCAGTTGCGAACGTGTGGTGGCAGGCAAGCCGAGTGTTTCCGGGAAGCCACCGCCGCTGAGGTAATCCGAGAGCGCCTTTTCGATGCGGGAACGTTTGGCAGGTGTGAGGGCGGTCACATCTTCCGGCACGGGTACGTTTTGATGAGTCAGCAGCTCGCGAAAGCTGAACGGATGGATGATCACCTCCAAAGCCCGGCCACGCATGGCAGTGGCAACTTCTTGGCTGAGCATTTTGGCGGATGAGCCGCTGAGAAAGACCTCGACCTTCTCGGAGTCGAGGACACGGCGCACAAAGGATTCCCAGCCTGGGATGAGCTGCACTTCATCAAGGCAGAGCGTGATCTTTTCCCGCCCGCGCAGTCGAGGATGAGTGCGGTAGTATTCATCGAGCACAAAGGTGAGAGCCTCGGCTTCGAGGCCGGGCAGGCGCTCGTCCTCGAAATTCAGATACACGAGCCGTTCACGCGGAATGCCTTGCTCCAGACGCTCCTGCATCTGCTGGAAGAGAAAGCAGGTCTTGCCCGCCCGGCGCATGCCGATCACCGCCTGCGCCTTACCCGGCAGCAAGGTTAACGGCACCTGCCGACGCGTGAGCACAGGCAGCTCCTGGCTGGTGCCAAGAGCGAGCTTTTCCTGGAGGGCGGTTGTTTGAGTGGCGGTCATTTGTCTTTATTTGAGAGACAAATTGCCACCCATTTATCTTTCTAAAAGAGATAATATTGTCTTTGCGGCCAAAGCTAGACACCACTGGCGAATTCCCCTCCGGCGAGACCTACGCCGACTTCACCGGCTTCAAGAAGGTCATCCACGACACCCGTAGTGATCTCTTCACCCGCCACCTCATCCGCCAACTCCTCACCTACACCACCGGTCGCGGTGATGGCTTTCGCATCAGACAGATCTTTGAGATCGGACTCCATAAGAGAGCGCACGCTGGCATCTCGTCAGCAATGGTTTCCAGTGCCTTTGCCGGTTGTCGCAAGACTTGCTGCTGATCACCTTCTCAGCCCCTGCATGCGGGCGTGGAACGCTTCGAGCATCGGGGCCATCTCCAGCTTGGCGCTGAGGGGGGCTTCTTTGAAGAAGAGGCCCATGTCCTGGGTGAAGTTCTTCTCAAAGCCGGCTGGGTCCATGTCCATGAGCATCTGCATCTCGGGATTCTTCGCGGCGCGTTTTTTCATGTCGCGGTGAATGGTGCCCACGATGCGGCGACGGTCCTCGGCAGGGAGTTTGTCGATGCCTTTCATCACGGCGTTGAAGTGCTCCTCGACCACGCGGCTGATGTACTCGCCCTTTTCCTCGTCGCTGAGGGATTTCATGAAGCGCTCGATGGTCTCCTCGCCATCCTCACGCATGCGGGCACGCTGGGTGAAGTCCAGCTTCACGACGGAGGTGATCACCTGGTCGAGATGCTGCATGCGCTGCTCGTGACCGAGGCGCTCGTCTTCGAGCCAGGGCGCTTCGTTCATCAAGGCGAGCGTCTTCTTGGGCGTGAAGACGTAGTCTTCCGTGGCCCACATCACAGCCGCCACACCCGCCCACACGAGGGCGAGGAAGGCGATGACTTGAAGCCAGAGGCGCTGAGTTTGCATGCGAGATCAACGTTTGCCAAAGCGGCGGCTCACGATCGAGAGAAACTCGCCGGACTCCTCGACCTTGAGCATCTTCGTGAGGGCAAAATAGACCACCGCGCCGGCGGCGATGGTGATGCCGAGGGATGCGATGCGGGCGAGCGTGCTCAACTGTGCCCAATCCTCCATGAGCGTGAATTTCGACGCGAGGCACAGCCCGCCCATCGCCGCGGAGGCGAGGCCGATGCGGCCCAGCGAGGTCACCAGCGAGGTCGTTTCGAGGCCTTTGGCAAATTTCCGCATGGAGAGATAGAGCACCGTGAAATTCAGCGCCAGACCCACCGCTGTGCCCCAGGCGAGGGCGGTGTGGTCCCATTTCAGCACGAAGACCGTGAAGGCATTCGCCGCCGCGGTGAAAGCGATCACGGCGAGCGAGGTGTACATCGGGATGAAGCGCTTTCCGATGGTGTAAAAGGATGGCTGCAGCACCTTGATGGCGGCGTAGAAGACGAGACCAAAGGCGAAGGCCTGTAGAGGCGCGGCGGTCTGCGCCACGTCGTAGGCTTTCACGCGGCCATGCTCGAAGATGACGGAGATGATCTCATGCGAAAGCAGCGCCAACCCGGCGGCGCAGGGCAGCGTGAGGAAGAGCACAAGGCGCAGACCTTTCGCCAAAGCGCCACGAAACGCCGGCGTGATGCCTTCGGTAGCCAGACGCGAGAGCATCGGCAGGGTCACCGTCGCCACGGCGACGCCGAAGAGGCCGAGCGGCAGTTGTTGAAGGCGCTGCGCATAGCCCAGCCAGCCTGCGGCGGCCTCCTGCCCGGGTGTGAAGGACGCGAAGATCGAATTGAGAAACACATTCACCTGCGTGCCGCTGGCGGCGACGAGCGAGGGCCACATCAGGTGCAGCACCTCCTTCACGCCGCTGTCCTTCCAGCCGAAGTCGATGCCGAAACGGAAGCCGACACGCTTCAACGATGGGAGTTGCACCGCGAGCTGCATCAGTCCGCCGATCAGCGTGCCCACTGCGAAGCCCGCGAGGCTCTTTTCGGTGATCACACCGCTGCGAAATGGCGGGTCGATGATCCAGGCGCAGGCGTAACCGCCGATGATGCAGCCGAGATTGAAGAACGCGGAAGCCACCGCAGGGATGAAGAAGACTTTTTTGGCATTCAGCATGCCCATCACCAGCGCCGTCAGGGACACGATGGTGATGAAGGGATACATGATCTGCGCCAGCCACACGCCGAGCGCCACACTGCTCTCATCCTTCCAGCCGAGCGTGAGCAGCGGGAAGATCAGCGGCGCCAAAGCGGTGCCTGCGGCGGCCACCATCGTCATGAAGCAAAGCGAGAGAGACATCATTTTCCGTCCCCACGCCCAAGCGGCCTCATCACCCTCGATTTTGATCTTTTTCGAAAACGTGGTCACGAAGGCCGTCGAGAGCGCTCCCTCGGCAAAAAGGTCCCGCAGCATGTTTGGCGTGCGGAAGGCCATGGTGAAGATCCCGGCGAACTTCATCCCAAACACGCCGCCGAGCACCTGATCGCGCACGAGCCCGAGGATGCGGCTGCAGAGGATGGCGATGGAGACGATGCCGGTGGATCGGGCTTGGCTTGACATTGGGAGGTGGCGGTGAATCAAGCCCGGAGGCCGGGTGAAAGCAAGATGTGCCGGTCGAAGGCCCGGTGAATTCGCGGTGAAGGCAGCGGCGTTTGCCACATCGCAAAGCCGCTCTAGGATGAAGCGATGATCGAAATCACGAAAAAGCCCTTTGGAACGCTCTCCGACGGCAGTGAGGCCTCCCTGTATGTCCTCAAGGTGCCCGATGGCATGAGCGTGGCCCTGACGGATTTCGGCGCCACGATTGTCCAGATGCATGTGCCGGACCGCCGGGGCGTGCAGAAGGATGTAGCGCTGGGCTACGATCAGGCCCGGGGATATGAAGAAGGCCGCTCCCACTTCGGCTGCACCACCGGCCGCTATGGCAACCGCATCCGCGATGGTCGTCTGCCCGTCGGTGACGAGGTGTACCAGCTTGAGCGCAATGACGGCCAGCAGCACCTGCATGGCGGCGTGAAGGGCTTTGGCCAGTTTCTGTGGCAGGCGGAGGTCGTCACGGACGG
>JBKCXA010000120.1:0-2400 GCA_046316935.1 Prosthecobacter sp. | reverse complement strand
CACTGATGGGCACCCGCTAGGATGGGCGGCCCTCTCTCGGCCCTTGGATACCGCCCACTGCCGAGGAACTGCAAAAGGAGCTGCCTCAATACGAGATCACACGCATGCTCGGTCGCGGCGGCATGGGCGCGGTTTACATGGGACGCCAGACGGCCCTCGACCGGCCCGTGGCCATCAAGATCCTTTCCGGTGCGCTGGAGGAGGGCGATCATGGCTTCACCGAGCGCTTCAAAAACGAGGCCCGCGCCATGGCCAGGCTCAACCACCCCGGCATCGTCGGCGTCTATGACTTCGGCCAGACCGGCACCGGCCTGCTCTACATCGTCATGGAATATGTCGATGGCACCGACGTGGCGAAGATGATCGCCAAAGACGGCCGCCTGCACACCGAGCATGCCATGGCCATCACCGCGCATGTTTGCGATGCGCTGGCCTACGCGCACGAGCGCGGCATCATCCACCGGGACATCAAGCCGGCGAACATCATGGTGGGCTACGACGGCGTGGTCAAAGTGGCGGACTTCGGCCTGGCGAAGGTCAACACCAGCGGGGCCACCAGCGGGCTGACGCAGAGCAATGTCGTGATGGGCACGCTGCACTACATGGCTCCGGAGGCGCTCATGCTCGGCAACGCGGTGGATCACCGGGCGGACATTTATGCCGTGGGCGTGATGCTGTATCAGATGCTCACTGGGAAGATCCCGCAGGGCATGTTTGAGCTGCCCAGCCTCCAGGTGAAAGGTCTCGACCCACGTTACGATGGCATCATCGCCAAGGCCCTGCGGGAGGACCGAGACAAACGCTATGGCAGAGCAGTGGAGCTACGGCATGACCTCGACGCCATCCTCACGCAGCCCGTGGTGAAGGTGGAGGAGCACGCCTCCCAAGCCCCCGCCGCCCTCAACACCCAAGCCCGCCCCAAGCGCCCAGGTGGTGCTCAGCCCTATCGTCCACCCCAGCCCAGGCAGGACTACGCGCCACCACCGAAAAAAGGTTCGGGTGCCTGGGTGGTCGTCATGTTGACGTTGGGAGTATTGGCATGGTTCGCGTGGAAACAAATGTCCCCCTTGTCTCCGACGCTGACTCCACTTTTCAGGGAGAGCTCCTCGCCCGCAGCTTCATCTACTTCGAACGCCACGACGACCAATCCCGCCGAAGCAACCAAGGATCGCCCCTTTGTGAACAGCCTGGGCATGAAGTTCGTCCCTTTGCCGGGGACGAAGGTGTTGTTTTGCATTCATGAGGTGCGGTATAAAGATTACTCGGTCTACGCGAAGGAAAATCCGGCCATTGATCCGACTTGGAAGAATCAAGAACACTATGGTTTCAAAGTCAGGGAGCGATTTGAAGATCATCCTGTCGTTGGCATCAGTTGGGAGGATGCCATGGCTTACTGCGCATGGTTGAGCAAGAAGGAAGGAAAAGTCTTCCGGTTGCCTTCAGACCACGAGTGGAGCCTGGCAGTGGGAATCAAAGACGAAGATTCATCCCTCTCGCCCGACGCCAAGAGTGGAAAAATCGCAGGGTATCCTTGGGGCGTCGAGTATCCACCACCGAGAGGAGCGGGCAACTACAGCGATCTGAGTCGGCGGTCTGTTTCTCCGCTGCCCGCCGCAGGAAACATCGCGGCTTATGAGGACGGTTTTGTCACGACGGCACCAGTGATGTCCTTCGGGGCGAACGCATTCGGTCTTTATGACCTGGGCGGAAATGCACGTGAATGGGTGCTGGATCTCTTCAAACCGGGCGGAGACCGCCACGTCTTGCGTGGCTGCTCATGGGATCGTGGCAATGAGGATCTGCTGCGTTCCTCCCGTCGCGATATTCCAGGAATACCTTACCGCATGAACGATTGCGGCTTTCGGGTGGTCATCGAGCAATCAACTGCCTCATCTGAGCAATCCACAGCATCGTCGCTGATGCCTGCGCCATCTCCTCAGGCGAATGGTGCTCCTTTGGTTCCAGCGAATTCTCCGAAGGAGAGTTCGACTGACCAAGGCCGCGGTCCAATCGATGTTCTCGCTTTGATTGATCCTGTTCGTGACAATTTGAAGGGCACTTGGAAGAAAACCACGGATGGACTCTCGTTGGTTGGCGACGGGAACATGCAGATTCCTTACTCGCCAGCCCAAGAGTATGATTTTGAGGTCGAGTTCTCCATCACGAGTGATTCGGTTGGTGTAGTTGCTCAACAGATCCGATTCGAAGGCAAACCCATCACTTGGATCATGTCAGGACAGGCTCCTGGCTTTAAACCCAGATTCGGGTTTGGTCCTGTGTCCGGGGTTTCGCCGAATGGCGAATCAGAAGTCAGCGTTTTCAGCGACGTAAGGTTCTCAAAAGGCGTTCGCTATCGCTCTCTCGTTCAAGTTAGGAAAGACTCACTGACAGGTCTTTTAG
>JBKCXA010000119.1:0-8231 GCA_046316935.1 Prosthecobacter sp. | reverse complement strand
CGTGAGCGCCGACGAGGCGGCCTACCGCGAGATGGTCGAGCTCTCCGGCCAGTCCCGCGCGCCGGTCATCGAGGTGGACGGCGAGGTGCTGGCCGATTTCGGCGTGGACGAACTGGTGCCCTTTCTCCGGGCGCATGGCGTGGCGGTTTGAGGGTGAGCGGACGTCGTTCGGAAATTCGACATTCGTCGTTTCCCCCATTTGACGCCGCTCCGCATCCCCCTACTCTCGCCGCTCCACTTCCCCCCCACGCACCCTCATGGCCATTCTCGTCGAAACGGATACACGCATTCTTGTTCAAGGCATCACCGGAGACTTTGGCTCCCGTCATGCCAAAGCCTCCATCGACTACGGCACCCAGCTCGTCGCGGGCGTGACGCCCGGCAAGGGCGGCCAGGTCTTCGAGCACAGCGGCAAGAAGGTCCCTGTCTTTGACACCGTGAGCGAGGCTGCCAAGGAAACCGGCGCCACCGTGAGCGTCATTTTCGTCCCGCCGCCCTTCGCTGCGGATGCCATCCTCGAAGGTGTCGATGCCGGTCTCGACCTCGTCGTGGCCATCACGGAGGGCATTCCAGTCAACGACATGATCCGCGTCAAAGCGGCGATGAAAGGCAGCAAGACCCGCCTCATCGGCCCGAACTGCCCCGGCCTCGTCACTCCTGGTCATGGCGAGAAGTCTCATGGCGGCTGCCGCATCGGCATTGCCCCCGGTTACATTCACAAGCGCGGCAATGTGGGCGTCGTCAGCCGCTCCGGCACACTCACCTATGAGGCCGTGTGGCAGCTTACCACGCGTGGCTACGGTCAAAGCACCTGCGTCGGCATCGGTGGCGACCCCGTGAACGGCACGAACCACCTCGACGTGCTGAAGATGTTCAACGACGACCCCGAGACCGAGGCCATCATCATGATCGGCGAAATCGGCGGCAATGCTGAAGTCGAGGCCGGTCTGTGGGCCAAGGACAACTGCAAGAAGCCTATCGCGGCCTTCATCGCCGGTGCCACGGCTCCTCCCGGACGCCGCATGGGTCATGCTGGTGCCATCATTGGTGGAGCCGATGACACCGCCGCCGCCAAGAAGCGCATCCTCGCCGAGTGCGGCATCGCGGTGAGCGATTCCCCCGCCGACATGGCCGCCACGCTGCTGAAGCGCTGGGGCAAGGCTTGATTGATATTCCCTTCTCAAAAGGCCGCGGAGCGATCCGCGGCCTTTTTTTGTCGCTCAGTGGCCGATTTTTTCCAAAAATCGAGCCATCGACCTCTGAGCCCGCATTTCTCACACTCCCTCCAGACAGCAGGTCAGCCTGTGACCTGGCTTTCCGCCTCGCAGAGGCGGACTACAGCACCGCCAGTATGAGAAATGCGGGCCAGGCTCGATTTTCGGAGAAAATCGGCCACACAGGCCTGCCGCAGCATTCTTCTGGCGATACACCCGTTCACACCGCGTTCGCCCGCAGCACGCGGAGCATGTTGCCACCGAGGATCTGGCGGATCACGTCATCGCTATGCCCACGCATGATGAGTCCGAGCGTGAAGAGCGGCCAGTTCGACCAGGCGACGCTTTGCTCGGCCTCGATGGTCGTCTGATAATCGTCCTTCGGCCAAAGATGCTCCCATTTATCGGCGGGACCTCCGGGGGCTTTGAGGAGCTTGGCGCGTTCCTCTTTGTCGAAACGGCTCGTGTAGGCCACATCGCAGCCGATGGCGGCATGCTGCGGCCCGAATTTTTTGATGAGATGGTCCAGGTGATCGAGAAGCGCGGTGATGTCGCCTTTGCCGCCGAGGACCCGCGGGATGCAGCAGATGCCGACGAGGCCACCGGTGTCGCAGATGGCCTTGATCGTGTCGTCCGGCTTGCCGCGGAAGTGCTCGTAAACACCGCAACAAGTCGTGTGGCTGGCCACCATCGGCTTGGACGAAGCCTTCGCGGCATCGAAGGCCGTCTTCCATCCGCTGTGCGCCACATCCGCGATCACGCCGATCTGGGTCATCTCGGCGATCGCCGCCTTCCCAAAGTCACTCAAGCCGCCGTCATGCGGCTCGCCCGCGCCATCGCCTAGCGGATTCCGACGGTTGTAGGTCACATGCATCATGCGCGTGCCCAACTCGTGGAAGACGCGGATGAAGCGCAACTCGTCCTTCACGCTCTCCCAGTTCTGCATGAGCGGCACGCCGTTCGTGGTAAAGCACAGTCCAACGTTGCCCGCCTTCTTGAGCGCGACGATTTCATCCGCCGTGGTCACCTTCGAAAGCGCGGGCTTCAACGCGTCCGTGGCCTTCGTGAAATGCGCGAGACGTTTGATGAGCCGCATCGGGTCGCTGCCCTCCTCGCCGGTGTTTTGGAAGATGCAGGTCACGCCCGCGGCATGAAACGCGTCGAGAAACTCCTTCCGCTCCCGCTCGCTCGTCGCGTTGCGGTTCATGCTCATCGACTCCCGCAGGTCGCCGATCTCCGCCGCCGAGGCACCCGCCTTGATCGCCGCATTCATCGCCTCCGCGTCGATGGCGCAGCGTGGAGCAAAGCCATAGCTCTCAAACACCACCGAGCCAAAATGCAGCTCCCACGCATGCTCGATCTGCGCCTGCGTCGGCTTCAACAAATTCACCGCAATCTCCCGCGGCTTGTCGATGGCCGGATTTCCCGTTCGCCAAAGCTGCTTCACCTCCTGCGAGCGTGCATGAATATGAAACGATGCCGCGAACGCGGCAGGGACAGCTTGAATCAAAGAACGGCGGGAGAGCGGCATGGGTCTCTTACGCGTTGAAAGCGCCCGATTGAGCACGGCTTCGCCTTGCAGGGCGGTGATTGGCCCTTGGTGGAAAGGTCTTGCCGACGGGCGGGGAGTTCCTTCAGACTCTCGGGAAGCTATTCAGCCATGAGTTCTTCATCTTCACGCGGAGTCCGCATCGCCTGCTTCATCGTCACGCTGTCTTGCCTGCTCGCCGGAGCGGTGGCGGGTGTCATCGTGGCGTCTCTGCGGGTGACGGGAAGACCGCCAGTCTTTCAGAGTGTGGCGAAGGTGCTCACGGGTGCACGCATGCAGGACAGCGCAGTGGCCCAATGGCAGGAGGACCACCAGGATTTCCTCCGCACGATGATTGAGATCCTGGAATCGCCCGACATGCGGCGCAAGGCCCACGAGAGAGTGCATGCGCTTCACTCGCACCTCAAAGAAAGTGATGTGCATATAGAAGCCCGGCAAACGAAGGGCAGCCTGAGAATCACGGTGCTCGCCAAGGGCTCAGATCCTCGATACACGCAGGTTGTGTTGGATGCGTTGCTTGACGAGTTTATGGCGTCTCAGCAAATTTTACGCGATCAGGCAGGTGGAGAGGTTTTGAAGACCTTTCTTCAGGAGGTGGTGAAAAAGCAGCAAACGATGGAGGAAGCTTCTGATGCCACGCTCGCAGCAGAAACGGATGCGAAGAATATTCTGGCGAAAATCGATCTCGTGCGTCTGAAGGAACGGTTGAAGCTGCTGTGCAATGAGCGGGATGATCTGCGCATGGCACTGAAAAGCTCGCCAGAGGATGCCGTGGGAAAAATGGAGCGTGTGAAGCTGCTGGATGAGGAGATCCAACGCATTGGTGTCGAGATCACGAATGCCGAGAGCGTCGTGGCAATGGCGAACGCGGCTTCACAACGAGCTGAAACGGCAAAGCAGGCCTATCAGTTGATGTTTGAGCGTGCGGAGACTTTTCAAAACATGGCCGCTCCATGTGTGGAGTATATCGGCATCTTGGAACGTGCGAGCTTCGCGGTAGAGCAAGTGGAAGACTGGAAACCGCCGGTGCTCCTTGGTGGTGCTTCCGGGGCGGCTTTGGGGCTCGTGGGAGGCTGGGTGATCAGCGTTTTCATCGTGGTCATCGGGCGTTCCAAGACCTCCGCCTCGGCGGGGGCGTGATGAAGGCACAAAAAAGGGCGTGGAGGTGATCCACGCCCTTTCGGGAAGATTTGATGAGCGAACCCGATTACGCCTGGAGGGCGACGGGGTCCACGTTCACGCGGCGGCCGTCTTTGTCGAAGCGGACGTTGCCGTCCACGAGGGCGAAGATGGTGTGGTCCTTGCCAATGCCGACGTTGCTGCCGGTGATCCATTTGGTGCCACGCTGGCGGAGGATGATGTTGCCGGCGATGACGGCTTCACCACCGAACTTTTTCACGCCGAGACGCTTGCTGTTGGAGTCGCGTCCGTTTTTGACGCTGCCTTGACCTTTCTTATGTGCCATGACGAGTGAGGGGGATGAGGGTTAAAGATTGAATCAGGCGTTGATGGCGGTGATCTGGACCAGCGTGAGGGGCTGGCGATGGCCGCGGGTCTTGTGGAAGCCCTTGCGCTTGCGGAATTTGAAGGTGGTGGCTTTGTCCGCCTTGTGCTGCTTGAGCACCTTGGCGCTGACGCTGGCACCAGCGACGGTGGGGGCGCCCACACGGAGGTTGGAGCCTTCACCAGCGGCGAGGACCTGATCGAACGTGGCGGTGTCGCCTTCGGCAGCGACCAGCTTCTCCACGTCGAGCTTGTCGCCGACGGAGACCTTGTATTGCTTGCCACCAGTTTGGATGATTGCGTATGCCATAGCCTAAAAAGAGGGAGTGTTTGGACCCAAGCCGGGGGCGAGGGGGGCGGAGACTTCCACAAGTGCCCCGGTTCGGCAAGCTAAAAAAAGCATGGAGCTTGGGGCCGGGGGCATGGAGCCTGAAACGGGGGGGCTCGGCCTCAGGCCGGGGTGCCGCTAAAGTAGTGCGTGAGGGCTTCCATCATGCCTTCGCTGGCCGGGCGGGTGGCCACGAAGCCGCCGCGGGCGTGGACGATGTGCTTGATGGGGTCGAGGGCGTTCCCAGGGCAGGCGATCATGCGGGCGTGGCGCTGGTCGAGCATGCTGAGGTCGTTGTAATTGTCCCCGGCGGCGAAGCAGTGGGCGGAGGTGAGGCCGAGTAGGCGGGCGAGTTCGCTCAACGCGGTGCCTTTGCTGTAGCCGGAGTGGGAGAAGCGCAGGTAGATGCCGTTGCGATGATAGCCGATGTCCGGGAACTGCGCGGCGTGGGAGTCGATGTAGGCGCAGATGGCGTCCATCTCGGGGTCGGTGGTGCCGACGATGCCGAGTTCGTTTTCGCCGTGGTTCAGGAAGCTGGCGCGGGTCTGTGTCTCGACGAATTGCTTGATGGCATCGAGGGCGGCCTTGTGATCGCGGACGAAGCGTTCCTGCGCCCGCAGGGCCTCGCGGTTCCATGAGCCGAAGTCCTTCCACCGGCTGAAGAAGCCCGGTTTATAGATGTTGCACTCCTGGGCGATGATGAAGTCCGGCTCCATGAAGATGCCGTGCTGGGCGAGGCCTTCCAAGGTCTGCCCGAGGCTGCGGCCGGTGTTCACGATCCACGCGGCACCTTGGGCGCGGAGGGCCTCGATCATGTTTCCCAATCCGGGGTGATACACCGGGGTGCCGGCGGGATGGATCATGGTGCCGTCGAAATCGAAGCAGAGGATGAAACGGTGTTGCTTGGCGGCCATGGGGGCTTTTCGGGCAGGGAAGGGGGCGCATTCATGGCGTGAATCGGAGCGGTCGCAAGAACCTCGTTTTCCTCACTCTCCTATTGCTTCTACAAAGAGCACCCGGCAGAATCGCCACCGAATTTTCCCGCATGAGCCAGGAGTCCCCCACTGATCCGGACGCGGCACCTTCACCGGTGCCCGGGGCGGAGTATGCCAAACCGGTCGAGTCACGGCGTCGCAGCCGACGGCGGCGGTGGAAACGGCGTATTTGGCCGATGGTGGGGATTTTCGCCGCGGTGGTGGCGGCGGTGCTCTATGCGCGGGCTCTCCTCAGCGGGCCCGTGGTGAAGGCGGTGAAGCCGCTCGATCCGAACGCGCCTCTGCTGGAGGAAATGCCGCCCGTGATCCGCGGCCTCGTGAATGACGATGACGACGCGGTGCGCCGGAAACTCATCTCGAAGCATGCGCCCAGCCCCACCCTCACAGGCATCGCCCGCCACGAGGCCTCGGAGATGGGCAAGCCTGCCGGTCCCGCCTATGAAGAGCAGGGGGAAAACCTCCAACTGATCACCGAGGAGCTCTCTCCGGACTCACCGGAGGTGCGGGAAGCGGTCAAAGTGCTGGAGACCTATCGCGCAGCTCCCTCGTGGCAGTCCCGCAGGCCGATGATTTATAAAGCCACGCAACTCGAGCCGCAGATGAGGCTCTTCTATGACGAGCGCCACGAGGTCGATCCCGAGCCGCAGGACCTCGCCGGAGGCAGCCTGATCAGCGCGGGAGAGTCCAAGGTGGTGCTGCTGCGCTACCGCTCCCCCTCGCGGCCGGACAGCCTGTTGCCGGCCTATTTTCATCGCTCGCCGGCCGGCGCGCTGCTGCTCGATTGGGAGGCTTGGACGGGTTTCAGTGCGCTGACGATACCCGCCTTCAAAAAGGCCCGCGCCGTGATCCCCGCGACCTTCCGCGTGGTCGCGATGGAATCGGACTACTACAACTACGAGTTCATCGATCAGGCCCGCTTTCTCGCCGTGAAGCTCCGCAGCCCGGACGGCCTGCACTCACTGACCGGCTACGTCCTGCGAAAAAGCCAGCTCGGCATCGCCGTGGGCAATTTGATCGGCGTGCGACTCCCAAATCCTTTGCCGCCGGAGGTCCCGCTGCCGCCGCTGCGCCTGCCGGGGGCGAAGCAGCCCGTCACCCTGCGCGTGGCCTTCCCGCCCCCCGCTCAATCCGACCATTGCGTGATGATCACGGAGATCGTGGCAGACCGCTGGATGCTCTTTCCGGGCGAGGGCTCGTGAAACGAGGTCATCTGGACCGCTTGTGAAACTTTTCACAAAATCGGGTTGCCGCTCCACCTCGCGCTCCGATAATCGGCCTGCCTTTCCCCCTTTTTCCCCTTCGCTCATGCCCGCTCCCGCTGAAGCTCCCGCCCCTGCCGCCGCGCCGCCCCCTCCTGCCGACCTCGTGAACGTGCAGATCGATGGCGTCTGGCACAAGTTCCCCAAAGGCACGCGCATGATCGAAGCGTGCAAGCAGGCCAAGGCCGAAGTCCCGCACTACTGCTACCACCCGAAGCTCTCCTCCCCCGGGAATTGCCGCATGTGCCTCGTCGAGATGGGCATGCCGCCGCGCCCCGCTCCCGGCACCGAGCCGGAGAAAGATGAGCACGGCATGCCGAAGATCGGCTGGATGCCGCGCCCCGTCATCGCTTGTGCGAACACCGTCGCCGAAGGCATGGGCATCCGCACCGAAAGCACGCTCACGCAGGAATGTCGCAAGGGCGTGATGGAGTTCCTGCTCATCAATCACCCGCTCGATTGCCCCATCTGCGACCAGGCCGGCGAGTGCCGCCTCCAGGAGTTCAGCGTCGAGCACGGCAAAGGTGAGAGCCGCTTCCGCGAAGACAAGGTCAAGAAGCCCAAGAACGTCGATATCGGCCCGCGCGTGCGCCTCGATGACGAGCGCTGCATCATGTGCAGCCGCTGCATCCGTTTCACCGCCGAGATCGCCGACGAGCCCGTGCTCGGCTTCACCGAACGTGGCAGCCACACCACGCTTGCCGTGCATCCCGGCAAGCGTCTCGAGCACAATTACTCGCTCAACACCGTCGATATCTGCCCCGTCGGCGCTCTCACCAGCACCGATTTCCGCTTTCAGCAGCGCGTGTGGTTCCTCACGGAGACAAACAGCATCTGCACCGGCTGCGGACGCGGTTGCAACATGGAGATCGGTGCCCGCGGCGATACCATCTACCGCCAGACCCCACGCGACAACAACGACGTGAACTCCACGTGGATGTGCGACAGCGGCCGTCTCGACTTCCATTTCGTGAACAGCGAGTTTCGCCTCACCGATCCGATGGTGAAGACCAGCGGCAAGCATGAGATCGCGAGCTGGAAAACCGCGCTCAACACCATCGCCACCGCTCTCGCCGGCAAGAAGGGCGAGGAGATCGCCATCATCGCCAGCGCCCGCATGACGAATGAGGAACTCTTCTTTGTGAAGCACCTCGCCGCTCAACTCGGCACCACGAACGTCGATGTCATCCCGCGCACCGGCGGGGCCGATAATTACCTCCGTTCCGACGATCTGAACCCCAACACCAACGGCGCGAAGCTCATCCTCGGCATCGAGCCCGGCTCCAAACTCGCTGAAATCCAGGAAAAGATGTCCCGCGGCCTCCTGCGCGGCGTTTTGGCCCTCGGCGAGAATTTGCTCAAAGTCGGCTTCCCGCAGCGCGA
>JBKCXA010000118.1:0-2916 GCA_046316935.1 Prosthecobacter sp. | reverse complement strand
CTCAAGGTCCTGGAAGTTGTTGAAGTCCCGATCCCGCTCCGCGAGACCGAAGCCCTTCAGCTTGTCTGTCTCGAAAAGGTGGCCGCCCAGCTCGCCGCCCAGCCCTATGAGGCACCTTCACAGAAACTCGATCCCTTCTTTGAGGGCCTCAAATACGATGGCCATCGCGACATCCGCTTCCAGCCAGGCAAAGCCCTCTTCAGCGACATCGGGGACGTGTATCGCGTCGAGTTCTTCCATCCCGGCTGGATGTTCAAAAAGCCGGTGCGCTTCTACACCATGCGCGACGGTGCCACCGCGCCAGTGCCCTTCGACCGCGGCCTGTTTGACTACGGCAAGCTCAACGTCCCCGCCAATGTGGTGAATCCGGATGGCTACGCAGGCTTTCGCGTGCTCGCACCGGAGTCGCTGGAAAAGCGACGCTTCGAGTTCCTCGTCTTCATGGGAGCCAGTTACTACCGCGCGGTGACCACCGAGCTCGGCTACGGCATCTCCGCCCGTGGCGTGGCGGTGAACACCATTGGTGGCGAGCCGGAGGAATTCCCCGATTTCACCCACTTCTGGTTCGCAGCTCCAAAACCAGGTGCCACATCCATCAAGCTGCTGGCGCTGCTAAACGGCCCCAGCATCACCGGTGCCTACGAATTCGAGTCCACGCCCGGCAAGACCACCCTGATGAAGATCAAGGCCACGCTCTACCTGCGCAAGCAGGTCAAGATGCTCGGCATCGCCCCCTTCTCCAGCATGTTCTGGTTCGGCGAGAATTCCCACCCGAAGCCCTACGACTTCCGCCCCGAGGTTCATGATTCCGATGGCCTCCAGGTCGAGATCGAAGGCGGTCCGACCATCTGGCGTCCGCTCGATGTGAGCCGGGACATGCGACTCAGCCTTTTCGAGACAGACAAGCTGAAGGGCTTCGGTCTCGCGGAGCGGGATCGGGACTTCAACAACTTCCAGGACCTTGAGGCGAACTATCATCGCCGCCCCGCAGTGTGGGTGGAACCGGTGAGCGGCTTCGGCGCCGGCTCCGTGACACTGGTCGAACTCTCCACTGGCGAGGAGACGTGGGATAACATCGTCGCGATGTGGAGCCCCAAAAACCTGCCTGCCACTCCGGCTGAGCCTCTTCGCGTGGCCTACAACCTTCACTGGCTCGACCAGCACGAGCCAGGCAAGCTCTGCAAGGTGCTCAACAGCCGTCGTGGCTTTGTCATGGACTCGGACGATCATCTTTACGTCATCGACTTTTCCGCGGGTGACATGCCCGCTCCACCCAAGGCCGACTGGGTGCCGGACATCGACCTTCAAGTCAGCTCCGGCGAGGCCAAGATCCTCGACAAGCGAGTGATGCGAAATGCCGAGACCGGCGGCTGGCGTGCCTTCTTCAAGCTCGACGTGCCTGAGAAGACCAACCTGCTCGAACTCATGAGCGAGCTCAAAGACGGTGAGAAGGTCATTTCCGAGCGCTGGATGTATCAATGGCGTCGTTGAAACCTTTTGACTCTTCGCCGCGCATCATCACCCCGACCTCTTCATGCTCTCCAGACGCTTCTTTGCCCTTGCCGCCCTCCTCGCCCTCGCTGGTTGCCATTCCTCCGAGGATGCCGGCATGCCGGTGAGCTTGTTTGAATGCGATGCGGGCGAGGCGGCTCTTCGTCATGTCATTCAAAACCTGCCGGATCTGAACCCCGGCGTGGCCAAAAACTACAGCATCGTCCTCGGCGAGATCAGCCGGGACGGCATGATGACGCCAGGCACGACGGAGTTCGTGCAGCGCTTCGCCGACCTGAAGCTCGACGTCGTCAATGCCATCGACCTCAAGGCCATCGAGCCGGATCAGATCATCGTCGATAACAAAAACCGCCTTGCCACCTTCGTGCTCCAGCTCCGCGTGCTGCGCCAGCTCTCCCCCGTCACCTGGGAGGCGGAGACCGGCTGGAGCTACAAGAAGGACTTTGGCCGTGCCAAGCTGCGCCTCGAGAGCAAGGACGGGAAGATCACCGTGGTGGCCTCCGAAAAGCTGCCCTGAAATTGGTGTGACCTTCGATCTCGATGATGCCTTTCTGTGCGAGACCGTGCCCACGGAGGTGATGGATGCTCTGTGGTCCGGCGGGTGGAGGCATTTTGGAAAGCTCTTCTTTCGCTATGCCCGGCAGGAGACGGAGGATGGACGGACGCAAACCATCACCCCGCTGCGCATCCGCTTGGAAAAGTGGCAGCCGACCAAAAGCCAACGTCGGGTGCTTCGCCGGAACGCGGATCTGCGCTGGGAAATGCGCCCGGTGATTCTTGATGATGAGCTGCGGGCGCTGTTCGAATCTCACAAGGCCCGCTTCCGCGAAAACATTCCGGAGAAGCTCGAAAACTTCCTCGGAGATGCTCCCGAGTGCGGTCCATGTGACTGCAGCATGCTGCGTGATTTTGAAGGTGAACAGCTCCTCGCGGCCAGTTTCCTCGATGTGGGGCAAAACGCAGTCTCCAGCGTGTATGCAGTGTTTGAGCCGGAGGCAGCACGACGCAGCCTGGGGACCTTCACGATGCTGCTGGAGCTTCAATTTGCCTGCGAGAGCGGTTTTGAGTTCCTCTATCCCGGCTACGCCACGCAGGAGCCGAGCGCTTACGACTACAAAAAGCAGTTCACCGGTGTCGAATGGCTCGATTTTGATACGGGTGCATGGCGGGAGTTGCCTCGCTGATTCAGCCGGGCGATAAAAGCCTTATGAGAGTGGATGTTGTGACCCTGTTTCCCGAGATTGTGACCGTGCCGATGGGCGCGAGCATCATGGGCCGTGCCCAGGAAAAAGGGGCGCTGGAATTGCAGGTGCATGATTTGCGTCAGCATGGTCTCGGTAAGCACCGCCATGTGGATGACACGCCCTACGGTGGCGGTCAGGGCATGGTCATCCGCCCGGAACC
>JBKCXA010000117.1:0-3778 GCA_046316935.1 Prosthecobacter sp. | reverse complement strand
GTTGAAGGTATGCAAACCGGTGGCCCGCGGAATGACGCAGCCATGCCAGCGCACGGAGAAGTTGTCACTCGGCAGACGGGAGTCCGGCGCCGCGGTACAATTGAAGTTGATGGTCGGGTCGATGCGGCTGAAGCGAAGCTGGTCGAAATTCAATCCGGCGAAGTAATCGGCGGTGATGCCGTTTTGGCGTGTGACCGGCGCGTAGTTCACGGTGAGGACATTCGAGGCGGTGTTCCCCTGCCCGGCACTATCGAGAACCACATTAGCAGGAAGAGAAATACCCACCGCACCGGTCGCCGTCGGCTGCACCGTGGCGATCCAAAGCGAGCCACTGCCGCTGAGGCCGGTGACATTGCCATTCGTCACGGTGAACTCGGTGGCGAGCAGTCCGGTGACGTTTTCGCTGAACTGCGCATTCACCGTGAAGCTGCCGGTGACAGTGCTCGACGCGGTGGTGAGTGCCACGGTGGGCAAAGGATCGCTCGGCGCGGTGTAGGTCACGCTCAGCGCATTGGAGGCGGTGCTCGTATTGCCCGCGACATCGCTGGCGGCATTCGCGGGCATGGTGATGGCGACAGCGCCATTCGTCGTGGGTGTGACGCGGATGCTGTAGGCTGCTCCACTGCCCGTCAGGTTCGATGCGGTGCCATTCGTGACGGTGAAATCATTCAACGCCACGCCGGTGACAGGCTCGCTGAAGGTGGCATTCACGGTGAAGGGTGCATTAACGCTCGTCGCAGCGGTGGCGAGCTGCACGGAGGGCTTGGTGGTATCGGGAGCGGAGGTGTTTTTCAATTCCACCCAGTTCAGGTTCACGCCGCCGTTCACGAACTCGAGACGGATGGTGCTGCTGCCGCTCGCATTGATGGTCACGTTTGGAATGGTGAAGGTGCGCCAGGTGAGCCATCCGCCGGTGGAGGTGATGTTGAAGGTGCTGACGGCAGTGCCATTGACGACGACGCGAATCTGCGCCGGGCCGGCGAGCGGCGTGGCGGTGCGGGCGGTGAGCTCGTAAGTGCCGGGCGAGAGGTCTTTGGTGAAGCGCAGCCATTCGCCCGCAGCGGTCCAGCCGACGGATGGCGTGCCATCGGTGTCGCCGGAGGCCTCGATGTCCACGCCGCTGGTGCGGTAGCTGAAGCCGCCCCAGGAGAGGCCAAAGTTTTCTGCCTCGGTGTCATTGTAGGCCGTGCCTTGAGCGCCCGCGTCGAAGTCCTCGGCCTGCAGCAGCACATTGGTGACGCCGGGAGGAGGTGTGAAGGTGACGCTGAGCGTGTTCGAGGCCGTGTTCGTATTGCCAGCGGCATCAGCGACGGTGCCTGCGGGCAATTGAACGGTCACCGCACCAGCCACAGTGGGAGTGATGGTGACGCTCGTGCTCGTCAAAGCGGACGCGGTGCCATTGGTGATGGCAAAATCAGCCAAAGCGAGACCGGTGATGGTTTCGCTCGGCGTGATGTTCACGACGAACGGACCGGAAACCGTCGTGGAGGCCGTGGCGAGCGTGACGGAGGGCTTGGTGACATCGCTGCCATTGGTGATGAAGAGGGCGTTGGAGGCAAGGTTTGCCACACCGACGGAATCCGTCATCACTCCAGGAGCGATGCTGATGCGGATGGACTCCGAATCGGGCGTGACGTTGAAGTTGAAGGCGGTGCCATTGAGCGTGAAGCCGCTGATCGTGCCTCCGCGGATGCTGATGTCAGTCACGACAAAGCCGGTGGCAGCCTCGCTGAGCGTGCCGGTGACGGCGAAGGTGCCGTTCACCGTGGTGCTGGCGGTGGCGAGCACGATGTTGATCGGTGCGGGAGCGCTCACGGTTGAGTCTTCGATTTGAGACAGATAGGCCACGAGTTGAGTCATCTGCGTGGAGGTGAGCGTCACGCCCTGGTGGGCGCTCACAGCTTCGGCGAGTGTGGCGGCACGACCATCGTGAAGATAGGGCGCGGTGTTCCAAAGGCCGCGCAGCGTGGGCACATCGAAGCCGGTGAAGGCCGCATTGAGACGCTTGCCGCTGCTGTCTTTGTAGGTGCCAATGTCGCGGAAGACATTGAGGGCGGAATTGGTGAAGCGGGTGCCGCTGTGGCACTCGGCGCAGTTGAGCTGCTTGAAGAGCGTCTGCCCGGCGGTGGCATCGGTGGTGAGCGTGCCGTTGGTGTTGCGGTTCGGGCTGTTGCCGGTGGTGGCGAGCGAATTCACATACGCGGCGAGCGCATCGAGATCGGCGCTGCGTCCGGCATTCGGGGTGCCGAGCGAAGGATGCGGCGTGCCGGTGGCGATCAAACCAAGGCCGCCCGCGAAGCCGCGGATCTGGCCTTCGAAGTCCTGAATCTCGTCGAAATTCCCGGTCCAGTGCGCGGGACCGTGATTGGCATGGCCTTTGAGGCTGATGTTGTTGCGCAGACCTTCGCCAAAGCCGGTGAAGTCCCACACACGGCCATCCTGACCGCCGTCATTGTGGCAGGAGGCACAGGAGATGTATTGCTGGAGGGCGAGGCGCTGATCGCGGGCATCGTAGAAGAGCTGTTTGCCGTTCAAAATGTTCGCGGCGAGCTTTTCGGTGGTGATGCAGGCGAGCGTGGCGGTAAGCGTGGGAGCCGTTTCAGCGCCGTCGATGATGGCGGAGGCATCGTGGATGGTCACGCTGCGATCCATGAAGTTATGCACGAAGACCGTGCGACCATCCGGGGAGGTCACCACGCCCTGCGGCGCACGTCCGGCGACAAAGCGAAGCAACTCGCGTTTGCCATGCGAATCGACGACGGCGACCTCGCGACTGCCTTCGAGCGCGGTGAAGAGGTACATGCCCTTTGGCTCGTAGCAGCCGGTAACGGCGATGCCGGCATCGTTGTAATCAATGCGGGCCGCGAAGTCTTCCGCATCGGTGGTGAGATCAATGCGCGAGGTGATGCTGCGCACGGCGCTATCATGTGTGAGCGTTTGCGTATCGCGGAGCACCCCACGCTTGATGTTATCCTTCTTCGAGGGCACCCAGGCAGTGCGGCCATCGGGGCTGATGACGGCAGGGCCGAGGTAGTTCGGAATGCCGCGACCGGCGATGGAGCTATCCGTTTCATTGCTGTGCTCCAGAATGATCGTCTTGGCGACAGCCATCGTGGCGGTGGTGACGACGGCGACCTGGCCACCAAACTTCGTGGTGCCGCTCTCCGTGGTCACGACGGCTGTTTCTTCGCCGGGAAGACGTGGCGTGATGAAGCGGGTGGCATAGAGCTTCGTGCCATCGGCGCTGATGGAAAGGTGACGCACATCGCTGCCGATGATGGCGGTGCCTGCGATGGTGCCTGGAGCGGTGCGGGCGATCTTGATGACGCGGCCGGTGTCTTGCAGCGAGACGTAGGCGGTATTGCCTGCGGGATCAAAAACGATGCCGTAAGGCCGCGATCCGCGTGGCAGCGTCACCGTTTGAGCGAGCGCCAGGTTGGTGTTGATGATGCTGATGCTGGCGGACTCGCTGTTCACGATCCACGCATTGCCATCGGAGGCGATGGCGACACTGCGCGGGGCCGAACCCGTGGCGATGATGCCGCTGCGGGCACGCGTGACGGCATCGAAAACGGTGACGCTGTCCTGATCGGGATTCACGACCCAAAGGCGAGCATTGGCACCGCTGCGCACCTGATCGGCCATCGTGCTCGACACACGCGGCTGGGCCGTGGTGAGCACGGCGTGAACGCCCTGGCGGAAGCTCGCGGTGAGTTCGCGACCGGTGGCATCGCGGGCGGTGACGGTGACGATGTAGCGTCCCGGCACGGTGTAGGTC
>JBKCXA010000116.1:0-27865 GCA_046316935.1 Prosthecobacter sp. | reverse complement strand
ACGCGGGCTTGTGCGCTGGCTTGCAAGCATTGCCGGGCGGAGGCGCAGTCGCATCGGCATCCGCAGGAGTTGAATCGGGAGGAGGCGGGCCGGCTCATCGGGCAACTGGCGGAGTTGAAACCGCCGATGCTGATCCTGACGGGCGGTGATCCGCTGATGCGGACGGATGCGCTTGATCTGGTGCGGGAGGCAACGGCGGCGGGGCTGCATGTGGGGCTGAGCCCTTCGGCGACGGCGAGGCTGATTCATGCGGACTTTGCGGAGATCAAGGCGGCAGGCGTGGAGCGCATTTCGCTGAGCCTGGATGGTGCCACGCGGGCCACGCATGATGCGTTTCGCGGGGTGAGCGGCACCTTTGACCGCACCATCGCGGCGGTTCACCGGGCGCACGCGGCGGATTTGAGTGTGCAGATCAATACGACACTCACGAGGGGCAATCTGCGCGAGTATGAAGCCTTCCAGAAGCTGATGTTTGAGTTGAAACCGGCGATGTGGAGCGTGTTTCTGCTGGTGCCGACGGGGCGGGCGGGAGCGGAGGATCTGCCGGACCCGTGGGACATCGAATTCATCTTTCGCGACATGGCTTCGCTGGTGGGGAAGGCACCCTTCGCGGTCAAAACGACGGAGGGACATCACTTCCGCCGCGTGCTGGTGCAATCGCTCGGCGCGAGAGCGGGCAAGCATCGCCCGGGCATGCGCTCGCCGTTGGGAATTCGCGATGGACGCGGGGTAATGTTCATCTCGCACACGGGTGTGGTTTCGCCGAGCGGCTTTCTGCCGTTCGATTGCGGCAATGTGCGCGAAGAGCATCCGGCGGAGATTTATCGGCATCACCCGCTCTTTGTTTCGCTGCGGGACAATCAGGCGCTGGGCGGCAAGTGTGGCCGCTGCGAGTTCCATTCGATCTGCGGCGGCTCACGGGCACGGGCGTATGGCGTGAGTGGTGATCCCTTCGCGGAAGATCCGGCCTGTGTGTATCAGCCCCAAGAGCGCGGCTGAGTGGCCTGGACCGTTTTTCTTAACGCTGACGCTTCGGACGCTTTTGTGATGCGTTCGCGAAAGCTTTTGTTGCCGGTTGTTGGACATTTATGTGACAAAATGGCACCAAAACCGACCAACCTTTGGGTTGGTAATGCCCGCGCAATCGGGTAAGCAGTGCGGCCGGATCATGGCCTAGGGGAGGGGCTGGTTGTGAAGACCGGGAAAGCAGGGTTGAGCTACTCCTGGCGCGGCTGTTTTTACCTCTACTGGCAGGTGATCAAGGACATGGTGCGGGTGTTAAGTGGCGGCCAGCGCTACAAATTTTATCAGAAAGCAAAGATGTCTTGTCATTGAAGGTAGAAATCTGTTATATCCACCTCCCCCCAAACGAACCGCGACAATTCTATGATAAAGCATTTACGTGCCCAGGGTCTCCCGATCAATTTGATGATGATCGTCTTAATGCTGACTTGGCAAGTCGGACAGCCTTTGCGGGCGGCGACGTTTATTTGGACTGACGCTACAGGAAACACCAGCGTCGGGGGGAATTGGTTAGGAGGCACTTCGCCGAATGCCATCAGCGTGGCGGGGGATATTCTGAATCTGAACAACGCCCTTACCGCACCACGCACGGTCACACTGGATGGTCTTGTGACGGCTGGGACGCTAAACATCGGGGACACGACGACCACGAATGCCTTCACGCTCGCAGCTGGCACGGGTGGGTATCTGACTCTGGATGCGATCAGCGGAAACGCGGCGATTAGCAAGACCGGGGACGGCCTGGATACCATTTCCACGGGGCTTCAGTTCAATGACGCGCTGGCTATTACGAACAGCACCGGAACTGGCACGCTGACCCTCTCTGGGGCACTGCGCTCGCTCACGTCTGACATCTCCTTCAATGGCACGGGTGCGGTGGCTACCGGTTCGATCGTTGTTTCCGGGGCTATTTCCACGGCAGGTAATTTGGTTAAGAATGACGCGGGGATCACGCGACTGTCGGGTGCGAATACCTACGCCGGAACCACTACGATCAACGGAGGCACGCTTCAGATCAGCAATGCAGCAGCGTTGCCTGCCCGTTCGGCCGTCACAGTCGCCGCAGGAGCCACATTGGATTATTTGGATACCGCCACGACCATTGGTTCTTTGAGTGGTGCGGGGACAATTAATAACAGTACTGCAACTGCTGCACGCATTCTCACGATTGGTCGTGACGATACTAGCACGAGCTTCACAGGACGGTTCTTGCCGACTACCATTGCTCGTATGGCCATCACCAAGATCGGCGCGGGCACTCTGACCCTCGCCCCATCATTGGCCAGCACCTACACTGGCGCTACCGTCGTCAATGGGGGTGCGATCAATCTCGACTTTGCCAACACGGCTCTCACGAGCCTGTTGGCGGCCACGCCGATGACGATCGCCGGCGGTAACTTCACGATGACCGGCAAGGCTGGCCTTGCTGCTAACCAGCTTCTGGGTGCATTGACGGTCGGTGCGACGGGCGGGTCGATCAGCTTAGTGGCGGGCGATGCTTCGGGCACCACACTGCGCACGGGAGCTGTGACGGCGACCGCCTCGGGCGGAGCGCTTCTCATCACGGCCCCAGCAAATACCATCTTTCAAATGGGTACCAGCTACACGGCTACCACCCTCAACAACCGCATCGTTTTCAGCGATGGCACGGCGAATACCTTCAACTGGGCGGTCAATACGGGCGCAAACACCACCACGACCGCATTTGGTACTTACACGGCCCTGCCGATTGTTGGAGGTGGAGCCAACACGACGGCCTACAATCTCACGGCTAGTCAGACCCAGACCACGGCGGCTTTTGTCGGGCGATCAGTCAAGCTTGGTTCCACCTTGGGTTCGGCTCAAACGTGGGATTTGGCCGCATTTAATGCAACGCTGGGCGGTACGGCCACGGCTTCTCCCGGGGCGATCCTCATTGATGGCACCGACGCTTGGAACATCAACGGTGGTACGGGCGTCCTCGGGCAGGCGACAGTCGCTGGCGGTGATTTGATCTTCCATCAATACAACACGACCAACGCCGTCACGGTCAACGCCGGCATCGCCAACGGTGCGGGAACTCTCAATCTCGTCAAAGCGGGGCCCGGAACGCTCGTCCTTGCGGGAACCAACACCTTCACTGGCACAGTCTTTGTCGATGGCGGCACGCTGAGCTTTAGCAATGTGGCCGCCGCAGGCGCAGGCAGCTTGGGAAATGGCTCTGCAACTGCTGTCACGATCCGTGATGGAGCGACACTGCAATACACCGGAGCAGCCGGAACCATTGTCGCGACGGGTGCGGGTGGTCATACTTATGTGCTCCAAGGCGGGCAGGGGACGATTGAAGTCACAAATGCGGTTCAACTCGATCTGAACGGTGTTATTTCCGGTGCTGGTGGGTTGACCAAGACCGGGGCGGGCACCCTGAATATCGGTGCAAGTTCCACATTTACCGGACCGCTTATCATCAACCAGGGCACCCTTCGTGCTGGAGGAAATTTCCAGATCAGCAGTGGGACTAGCCCCGTCACCATTGGTGCTTCGGGCACTCTGGATATTAACGGAACTGCCGCAAACCTTACAACAACCGTCGGCTCCCTTACCGGGTCGGGGATCGTGCTGAATAATGGAGCATCCGGCAAGACGCTGTCGGTCGGTGGGGACAATACCTCCACCACCTTTTCCGGCACTTTTGCGGCTGGTGCCACGGCAAGTAACATCCTGACCAAGGCCGGCTCGGGAATCATGACTCTCACCAATGCCGCCACTAGCGCCTGGACGGGTGGCAACAACGTTGCCGGTGGCGTCCTCCGCCTCGGTGCCAGCAACACGCTCAATACCACCGGCACGATGAATGTCGGCACCACGGCAGGCCTCGCCGCACTGGAATTGGGGGCGGGTTTCAACCAAACCCTCGCGGGAATAACATTTTACGGCACTAATTCGGCGGCCACCACCCAGGGCACTGTGCTCATCGGCACTGGATCGACGCTGACGTCCGGTAGCATTACGGTCAACAACAATAATAATCCTTTGGGTGCGGTGATCTCCGGTGCTGGCATCCTCTCGCTGGGGGGAGCAAACAGAAACATCAACGTGCTGGACAGCAGCACCGTCGTTCCCACAGCGGCGGAGTTGACCATCTCAACACCGATCGCCTCGGTGGGAGCTTTCGGCATTACCAAGCAGGGTGTGGGCAACTTGCTCCTCTCGGGTAACAATACTTACACCGGTGCCACCACCATCGGTGGTGCGGGTGGTACTACCACGCTGAGTGGGGACAACACCGCGACAACAGGAGCCGTGACCTTGAACTCTGCCACGCTCATCCTCGATTACGCATCGAATCCTACGACACGAAAGATGGGTTCCGGCCTGTTCAGTGCGCTCGGCGGCACCTTGGTGCTGAATGGAAACGCCTCCACGGCTTCTTTGGAGACCATCACCGGCAACACGACCTTTGCCGCAGGTGGCCGCGTTTCGATGACTCTCAATAGCGGCGGTCAGGATCTGGCCTTGAATCTCGGCACCCTCACCCGCGCGGCTGGTGCGGGCACGGTGCGCTTCAATCTCCCCACCGGCACGCAAACCGGGACCCATGGGATTCTCACCAGCACCACCGCAGATGCAAACACGGGCCTTTTGGGCAGCGTGGCCAGCACGGGGGCTGCCTGGGCCACCGTCACGGATGCCACGGGCACCTTCTTTGCCACGAAATCAGGGAACAACATCGTCGCCGTTTCGACGACTACACAGAATGATGTGACACTTTGGACTTCGGGACAGAATCTCTCGGATTCCACGGCGGGGGGTGGGTTCACTGGAACAGTGCCGGATTGCCTTTCGATCAACAGCCTCCGTTTTGACGCCACCGGGCCTTCGACGGTCACTTTGGCCGGGGCGGAGATGCTTCGTATCGCCAGTGGCGGGGTGCTCCAGACGAGTAACGTGACCACTGGGGTCTCAACAATCACAGGTGGCACCCTCAGTTCCGGCACCGGCGAGTTGATTTTCACCACGGATGGCACGCAGCGCTTGGATGTGACCTCCCAGATCACCGCTACCTCGGCGATCACCAAAACAGGAAACGGCACGCTGCGCCTTACTGGAGCCAATAGCGCGACGGGAGCTGTCAGCATCCAGGCGGGGACCTTGGAATTAACAGGAGGCAGTGCCCTCGGCGACACCGCAGTCGTCACGCTGGCGTCGTTGGGGGGCGGCACGCCCACCCTGCGCCTCCTCGCTAACCAGACGGAAACCATCGGCTCCCTCACTGGCGGTCAAACGACGAACACCAGCGCGGCAGTGAGCCTCGGTGCTAGTTCCACCCTCACCATCAACCAGGGCGCAGACCTCAACTACACCGGCGCACTCATTGGCGATGGGACCACGACCTTGGTCAAATCGGGTGCCTTCGCCCTGACGCTGGACAATACCTCCGCCGGATTCACGGGGGCACTTCGGATCGATCAAGGGCAGGTCACCCTCAGCGGAAATCTCGGAAACCTCACAGGCCTCAACTCGGTGGTCCTAAATGGAGCGGGAACGCTCCGGCTCAACTATGCGGACAACAACAACGGGGACCGCCTCAGAGATTTGGCTACCGTGACCCTAAATAACACGATCTCCGCAGCAGGTGGAGGTCTCCGGATGAACAACACTTCTGGTACTAGCCGGAGTGAGACCATGGGTGCGCTCACGCTGGGCGCTGGACATAACTCCCTTTGGGTGGATGGAACGAACGGGGGCAACTTCACCACCACGATGACCTTTGCGTCGCTCGCCGCGAACAACCGCGCTACTTCGCTGGTCGTGGGCCGCAGCCTGGGCACTCTGACCGCAGCCAACGAAAGCCGCATCATCTTCACCACGGCTCCCACGGCTATCGGCGGCGGCGGTTTGGCTGGCACCACGAACATCAGCATCGTTCCCCATCTCATCGGGGAATCCACCACAGGTGCCCCGACCTCGGCGAATGTGGGGAATAGTTTTGTCTCCCTCGGTGACGGCACCAACGGCGTGCGCCCCTTGAACCTGACCTCGGAGTATCTCGTGGATCAGGCGGCACCGGCGACGGGAGCAAACAACCTTCGTTATACGGCCAGCAATGCCATCACCACACCAGCCGTGATCAACGCTCTGGCCCTAGATTCAGGCTCCGCCATTGCCCTCACAGGTTCCGCCAGTAGCATGGACATCGGTTCCGGTGCCATTCTAGCTGCTGGAGCTGGGGCTCATAGCATCGCCAGCATCACCGGCCTCACCACCACGGCGGCTACCTACTACACCTACGTCACCAATTCCGCTGGATCGCTCACGCTGACCACACCGCTGACGACTGCCGTGCCGCTCGCCAAATCCGGGGCAGGCACCCTCATTCTTGGTAGCGCCAGCAACGCCTTCACTGAACTTTACCTTAACCAGGGTGTGGTGCAGGCGGATGCCTTGAACAAACTCGGCACCGGCAGTCTTAACTTCTTTGGAGGTACGCTGAGATTCACGGGTGCTTTTGACCCTTCTAGTAGGACAATCAATCTAGGCACGGGCGGCGGCACCTTTGACACGAATGGGGAGACGATCACCCTCGCTGGAAGCGTGGGCGCGGGAGTCGGTGGCCTCACCAAAACGGGTGCTGGTGATCTAATCCTCAATGGGGCCTCAACTTATACGGGGGCAACGAGTGTGCTACGCGGCGGCCTGACACTCGGGAACAATACGGCGATTAGCACGGGAAATCTGACTCTGGAATCTACACTAGGAGCTGTCACCCTCGACATTGGCAGCCAGACGATCACCGTGGCGGACCTCAATTCCAGCGGGGCAAACACCATCGCGATCAACGGTTCTGGCACCATCAATGCCAACAATCTGAACTTGGCTGCGGCTGCGGTGCAGAATACGGTGGTTTTTGGCGGTGCCGCTAACTTGATCAAGTCTGGCACGACCACGACAACTCTAAACAACAGCGCAAGCACCTTTACCGGCTACACGTGGATCCAGGATGGCACGCTGAGCATCAACAACGTCGCCAACGCAGGCAGCAACAGCGCTCTTGGTGCTGCCACTGGTGCGAACGCTGAGATTCGACTGGGCAATCTGACCACGACAGGTGTGTTTTTGTTTACGGGCGCAGCTGACAGCACGGACAGGTCTTTCGGCCTGTATGGAACGACTGGCGGCGGCACAATCGACAACGACGGCACCGGTGCCCTCAGCCTGAGCGGCAATATCGAAGTAAGAGAATTGGGGGCGAAAACGCTCACTTTCCAAGGCACGGCGGGCACGCTCGTGGCTCCGAACGTGTTCAGCGGCATTATCGACCAGTGTCTCTCCGTTCTGACGGTGACCAAGGCGGAAGCGGGCGTCTGGTCCTTCACCAACGCCAACAGCTACACCGGCAACACCAACGTGAACGCGGGCACTCTCATCGTGGGTAACAACAGCGCCCTCGGCACCGGCATCCTCAATCTCAACGCGGGAACCCTGCAAGGTGACGGCACGGCCCGCACGCTAGCGAATACGGTGTTGCTCAGCAACAGCTCCACCCTCGGAGGCACTTCGAACCTCACCTTCAGTGGCGGCTTTACCCAGACCGGTGGTGACCGGACGCTCACCGTCAGCAATACCGGTGTGACGAATTTCAACGGCTCCTTCGCTCTGGATCGCGGCGCGACGAATGGCGTAGTCACTGTCAGCCCGGGTGCCGGTGCCGTCGTGAACATCGCCAACCTCCAGGATGGCGCAGGGGCAGGAACTGGCGGCCTTACGAAAAGTGGCGTGGGCACTCTGAACATCGCCAATGCTTTCACCATCGGTGGCGGCCTCATCGTCAACGGCGCTACCAGTAGCGTCGTGAACCTCACGGGTTTGGGAACGACGACTGTTTCGGGTAATTTGGACGTTGCCAACGCGGTGAGCAACAATGCTGACCTCATCTATGGCGTCTCTGGCGCTACCCTGAGTGTCGGAAGTGGTTCATCCAACCAAGTGCGATTCGGCCTAGCGGGCGCCGATGGCACAGCGGATGCCACGGTCAATTTCGCCGGTCTCCAGCAGTTCAACGCCAACGTTGGCAACTTCCTCGTAGGCACGGCAACGGCTGGCTCCACCGTCACTGTCAACGCCAATGTAACCCTCGCCACCAACAACAACATCACAGCTGCAACGGCCTTCACGGTGTCGAATTCTCCCGCACCAGGCTTGACTGGCACTGTTTCACTCACCCTCGGCTCCGGCACCAATATCATCACCACGCCCACGATGACACTCGTCGGCTTGAAGGGCTCCACCACCGGCACCACCGTCACGCTGCCTGGCGGTACGCTGACCATCAATGCAGGTGCCGGCCCTCTTCCGACAGACCTTTATGTAGCGCGTAACAACGTGAGTACGGGCACTACGCCCGTGGGCACGGTGGACTTCACCGCAGGTGTCGTCACTGGCACCTTCGATGACTTCTTCGTCGGAGAAAAATCCGCTGGCGGCGCCGGAAGCTCTACAGGCACCATCTCCTTCGGCTCTGGTGCCAATGCGATCACGGCGAACACCGTGAAAATCGGGGACAACTCCGGTGGCACCGGTGGTGCAGGCACTGGCACTGTGAACCTTGCTGGAGGCACCTTTGCCGTCGCCAATGATATCGCTCTCGCCACGCTCACCAGCACTGGTGCAGCGACAGCCCGTGGCACGCTGAATCTCACCGGCGGAACGACCACGGTGGCCGGGAACATCACCAAGACCTCCAGCGCCAACAGCACGGGTACCATCATCCTCGCGGGTGGCACGCTCGACATGACCAGCGGCACCATCACCAGCAGCCAGCTCGCCTACCGCAGCGGAACGCTCAGCAACGTCACCGGAATCACCCTCGACGCTCATGCGACCACGACCGGCACCGGAAACACAGCGGACGCGCTTATTGTTCGGGATGTCTCCATCTCGGCACCGATCACCCTCACGGGTGCCACGGCTAGCAACATCCGCTATGAGAACAACGGTGCAGGCGCAGGCGCCACGCTCTCCAGCAGCCTTGATTTGGGCAGCGCCAACCGGGTTTTCAACATCGAAGACTCCGCCGGATCCACCATCGAGCTGACCCACAGCGGTGCGCTTACCGCTGCAGGCGGTCTGACCAAATCGGGCGCGGGCGTTTTGGCTCTCACTGGCACCACCACTAGCTTCACGGGCAATACCTCCGTTCAGAACGGACGTCTCATTCTCGCGGGCACCGTCAATAACCGCCTCGGCACGACAGGCTCTCTGACCGTGGGTGACAGCACAAACTCGGGTGTCATCCAACTCGGCGACGGCACAGGCATCTCCAACCAGACCTTCACAGCCCTCGCCACCTCCGGCAACGGCACGGCGAACGCCATTTTTGGTGGTGCGGCTACCCACTCCACCCTCACTGTCAACCAGAGCACCAACACGGTTTACGCTGGTGCTCTTGGCGGTGTCGGCACGAACGAGAATAATCTCAACTTGGTCAAGTCGGGCAGCGGCGAACTCAGTCTCACCGGAGTGAACACTTACACAGGTTCCACCACCGTGAGCGGTGGTCGCTTGCTGATCAATTCCACCACAGGCCTGCCAGCTACTATCAGCAGCCTCACGGTCGATGATGGTGCTGAACTCTTCCTCCGTGCGACCAATCCTGCGGCCAATGTCGTCTATGGCTTCTCCGGTGGTGCTGGTAACAAGATTACGGTGGGCACGACGACGGGTGCCACGCTGGGATTCGCCTTGGACGGTGCATTCAACAGCCAGCTCTTCCTGGCGGCTGGACAAACGATGGCTCTGACCGGTACGCTGACGACCAAGGTGGAGATCATCAATACTCCGAACGACTTGCAGGACTACATCCTCATCAACGGCACAGACCCCAGTTCCCTCGGTGCCACGGGCACATTCAGCCTCTCGCCCACCATTATCAACGGAGGCAGCTTCACCTACACCCTCCGTCGTGAGACCAACCTAGGCACCAATGACCAATGGATCATCACCCCTGCCGCGCAGCCTGCGGCAGCGGATGTGTGGTGGAGGGGTGACCTCAGTGGCGGAGGCCTTGGCGTCTGGGCTGCATCGACCACGAATCCAGGTAACGAAACCAACTGGGACACCACCCTTGGCGGTGGAGCGGATGCCCTTGTGCCGCCGGACCGGGGTTCGCATGTCCATTTCAGTGCCAGCAGCGCGGGGAACTTCGCCACCACACTCGGTGCCAACCTCACCATTAAGAAACTCACCTTTGAAAGTGGCTCCATCACCAGCGGTGTGACCGTGGGCGGGGCCAACACCCTCACTGTAGGTCATTCAATCAACGGAGCAGGCACGGCAGACATCACGGTGGCCGCTGGAGCTGGCACTGGCGCGATCACCATCAGTGCGCCAGTTGCCCTCGGCATCGCTCAGTCGGTCAATGTGGTGGATAACACCAGCATCTTAGCCTTCACGGGCGGGATCAGCGGCGGTCAGGCTCTGACCATCAACGATGCGGTCGGCTCTTTGGGCACGGTTCGCATTGGCACGGTTAGCGCCACCTACACGGGTGCTACCACGGTCGCCGCAGGCCGACTGGTGCTGGACGGCACCAACCGCCTTCCAACCACAACAGCTCTGACCCTCGGCAATGCCTCCACCGCCGCCACTCTCCAGCTCGGCAACGGCGCAGGTGCCTCCAACACAGCCATCGGCAACCTCGCCAACGGTGCCTTTGCTGGAAACACCATCGTCGGCGGTGATGCCCTCGTTTCCACTCTCAGCGTGACCCAAGGTGCCGCTGGCAGCTTTGATGGCGTAATCGGCGGAGGTGGCGCGAATGAAAACAACGTGGCCCTGACTAAGACGGGCACCGCCACACTCACGCTCAACGGCGCAAACACCTACACGGGTGGTACCATCGTCTCCAACGGCACACTCCAGCTAGGAGCGACGGGATCAATCACCGGGGCCCTCACTGTCAGTGCCCTGGCGGGTGTCACAGCCACCTTCGACAATAACAGCCGCCCCACCATCCTCACCGGCGGCATCACCCTCGGCGGTGCGGACGCGGCAGCCACACCCACGATCATCAACACCGGCGGCACTGGCAGCATCACCCTCGGTGGCAATGTTCTCTACGACGGCACCAATAACCCTCTCGGCGGCAGCATCGCCGCGCCGCTGGACCTCGGCACGGCGGCTCGAACCTTCACGGCCAATGACTCAGCCACCGCCACCACGGACCTCGCCATCACAGGTGCGGTTAGCTCCACGTCTGGCAACGTGGGCGCAAATGGCATCGGATTGATCCTAGACGGAACGGGCAGCGGGTTGATAACCGGTGCCATCAGCCTGGTAAATGGAACGACAGACGGAGCCAATGCCGACTTGACCAAGAACGGTATCGGCACCTGGACCATTCAGAACACTGTTACTGTGGGTGACGACTATCTCGTGAATGCCGGTGTCCTCACGGTTTCAGGCGCGGGCAGTCTGATCCTGGGCACGGCGGGTGACTTTGTCGCGGACACCACAGCTGCGCCCGTGGTGAACTTCAACGTTGCCAACTCGATTGTCGGTGGCGGTGCCGTCGGCACCAATCGCCTGTTTGCCCGCGACGGTTCCACCATCAATCTGAACGCCACCAATGCCATAGGAACCTCCATGGAGCAGATCATTCTGGGTGACGACAATCAAGGTATCGGCAACTTGGTTCTCGCCGCCGCCACGACCAATGCCATTCCACTCCTTCAAATCGGCTTCAACAGTGCTGGCGAACAAGGGAACATTTCAGGCACTGGCACGCTCAGTGTGTCCACCACGCTGACCTACAACAACGGTACAGTCTCTGCTAACCTCAGCGGTGCTGCGGCAGCCACGAAGGACAACAACTTAACGGTCACCCTCAGCGGCATCAACAGTCTGACTGGCACCACCTTGAACCGCGAAGGGACACTTGCGCTCGACTTCACCACGAACGCTGGAACCGACAACAAGATGGGCACCGGAGCCTTCACTGTAGGCAGCAACACCAACAACGACAACCGGGCCATCACCACCCTCCTCGGCAACGCATCAGCAGCGAGCACGCAAACGGTCGCTAGCCTTGCCGTTGCAGGAGGACCTTCCGAAATCAATCTGACCGCCGCTGGCGGCCAGAACATCACGTTCGCCGTCTCTGGTGCGCTCACCCGCACGGCTGGCACGGTGAATGTCGCTCTGCCAAATGCGAACACGATCCTCTCTTACTCCGGTGGAACGACCAACAACATCACCGGAGCCAACGGCATCGTCGGTGGCTGGATGACGATCAATGACCGCGATTTTGCCACCATCTCTGGCGGCCAAATCATCGCTGCCACCTACGCCACGGAAAATAACGCGGCAAACTGGGGGACGAACGCCAACGTCACCAACAACGCCGGTTTCTCAGGTACCGTGGGAGAGTGCAACACCATCAATAGCCTGCGCTTTGATGCAGCGGGTGTCTCCACCATCACCGTGGACAGGAACCTCATCATCACCAGCGGCGGCATCCTGGAAAATCTCAGCGTCGGTAACAACGCCTCCACCATCACGGGAGGATCGCTGATCAGCGGCACGGGTGAGTTCATCTTCACTCAAAACAACACTCTGAACACCCTCACCGTCGCCTCCCGCATCATCAGCGGTGCCACGGCGAGCCCGAACATCACCAAAAACGGCGCGGGCGTCCTCGTCCTGAGTGGTGCGAACAATCTTACCGGCACCATCAACATTGACGAAGGTACCCTCCGCCTCACCGGTGGCAGCGCCGTCAGTGATACCTCCACCATCAACCTCCGCAACGTAACCGGAGCCACTCTAGAACTCGCCGCCAGCCAGACCGAAACCATCGGCAGTCTGGCAGGAGATACGGGAGGTGCCATCATCCTCAACACGGGGTCCACGCTGACGGTGAATCAGGCGGCTGCGAATAGTGTCTCGGCAGTCATCAGCGGGGCCGGCACCTTGGTGAAATCCGGTGCCTCGACACTGACGCTCACGGGCACCTCGACCGCGTCCGGCCAATTGCGTATCGACCAGGGAACGGTCGCCCTGACCGGCAACGTGTCGAACCTTAACGCCATCACTTCCATTGTTCTCAATGGTCCGACCAGCTCGCTTCGTAACGATCAGGATCAAAATGCCGCAAACACGCGTATCACAAATACTGCTACAGTGACCCTAAACAACACGGCAGGTGGAGCGGGCTTCGCCATTTCAAAAACGGCTGGGAACGCTCTCGCTCTTTCCAACGAAACCGTCGGTGCCCTTACATTGGGAGCTGGCCATAACGTGATTAGCGCCACCTCTGCAATTGCTGCCTCCGGTGGACAGTGGACCTTCGCTTCAATCGCCGCGACGAACCCCAACCGCGCGACGACACTCGTGAGGGGCTTAGCGCTTGGTTCTGACGTCGCCACCCAGTTCGGCAAAATTGTCTTCACTGCGGCACCAAGCGGCGCCTACGCTCCCGTGGGCACCACTGTGGGTGGCAACATCGGCACCACCCTGAACCTCCAAATCCTTCCCTACTTTGTGGGTGATGTGACGGCTGCTGGCTTCGGAAATACCTTCGTCACTAATACCGGCACGACCAATGGCGTCCGCCCGCTGGCCGCTGCCGAATACGAAGCCAACCCCACGGCACCGACCGCTGGGAACAATGTCCGTTACACTGCAACGACTGCCATTAACACGTTGGCGACCATCAATTCCTTGGTGCTCGACTCTGGCACGGCCATCAATCTCACTGCGACCACGCCTGGAGCCATGGAAGTCACCTCGGGTGCCATTCTCGCGGCTGGAGCTGCCAATCACACCATTGGCAGCAGCCTGACACTCACGACGGGTGGTGGCCGTGACTACACGGCCTATGTTCCTCTTGCGGCCCAGTCGTTGACGATGGATGCAGCTCTTACCAGCGTCGTTCCGCTCGTCAAATCCGGAGCAGGCACGTTGTCCCTTACCAACACCGGCAATCTCTTCACCGATGTCTATTTGAACCAAGGCAGGGTCTTGATCGATGACCTCGATAAAGTCAACAATACGACCGGCACACTCCGCTTCTTCGGCGGTGGCATCCGCGTGGCCGCCGGCTTCTCTGACGACCTGTCCACCAAGGTATGGGACATCAATACCGGTGGCGGCACCATTGACGTTAGCCTCGTCACTGCCGGGACCACATTTGTCAATGGCCTCGACGACTCGACCGTGAACGCCAGTGATACGATCAACATCGCCACACGCAGCATTGCCACGGGTTCCACCGGGCAACTGACCATCCAAGGGGCCAGCACCTTTACCGGCACCACGATCATCAATCACTCGGGTATCAGCACTGCCACTGCGGCATCAGTGATACTCAATGGCTCTGGCACTGCCATTAATGGCAATCTGCAGATCGGCAACGTCACGACTGGCACCAACGATGTGGTCGTCCATCTTGGTGCTTCCGACCAGATCGTCGATACAGCCACTCTCTCCTTCGTCGGTGCGAATGGAGCATTCTCTTACTTCAAATTGCTCGGCTTCAACGAAACGGTGGCTGGTATTAGTGACACCTCTGGAGCAGGCGTTATCGAAAACCGCGAAACGGAAACCGTGAGCGCCTCTGGAACACTCACGCTCAACAGCAGCGCCGACTTCAGCTACAACGGCTTCTTCCGTGACGTAAACACGGGAGCCGCCGATACGAACAAACTCATTCTTGTTAAACAGGGCACTGGCAATCAGACCCTCAGCGGAGCCAACATCCGTCACAGCGGAACAACCACCATCTCAGCCGGTGCTCTGACCTTGACCGATGTGACCAACTGGCAGTCTGCCATTACCAACAACGCCACGCTCAATATCAACCAGACCACCGGCAGCCGGAACCACACCCAGGTCATCAGCGGCAGCGGCACGATTAATAAACTCGGCGCTGGCACCATCGTCATCCCCACCGCCACCACCAACACCTACAGCGGCCAGACCAATATCGAGCAGGGCATTCTCAGCATCAGCACCAGCGCCGCTCTTGGTGATGCCAGCGCTACCAACACCCTCCGCATCGCTAACAACGCCACCTTGCAGAGCACCGGTGCCAACGTCAATCTTACCGCCAACCGCAGCATCACCATGGCTGGGAACGGAGCCACCATCGAAGTCACCGGAACGAATACCCTGACAGCCCCCGGCGGCCTCATCGGCGATGTCTGCCACACCCTAACCAAGACAGGCACTGGCCTCCTCGTCCTGACCGACATCACGAATGGAACCACCTTTACCGGGGCCACCAATGTGAGCGCCGGCATCCTTCAAGTCGGCAGCGGCGGCACAGCCGGCAGTTCCGGCACCGGTGAATCGGGTTCCGGGGACGTGACCGTGGCCTCCGGTGCCACGCTAGCTGGTTCCGGCACCGTCACAGGCTCCACCATCCTTGGCGCTGGCGCGGTTCTTCAGGCCGGGGATGTCACTACTGCAGGCACCGCCGCTTCCACCATCACTGGCAGAGCCACGCTCACTTTCACTGCGGCTGTCACTGCCGATGCCGGCTCGGAAATCCGACTGGGCCTGACCGCCTCCACCAACGCCATGCCGGATCCGCTATTTGGTGGCAATCTCGTGGGCTCCTCAGGCTACAACAGCTATGTCATCGCCAACGGCACCGGAGCCGGCAACCATGACCGACTCATTCTCACCGACCTGTCCTTCTCCGCCAGTAGTGCGGTGCTCAATGTCCTCGGCGAGACCTTCACCCCTGTGAGTGGCCAAATTTTCAATCTGCTCGACTGGTCCGGTGCCCTCACGGGCTTCAGCGTCGGGACCAACTATCGAGATGGAGCCAGTGACAATTCCAACCAGTTCAATCTTCCCGATATCAGCGCCAGCGGCCTCGTCTGGGACGTCAGCCTCTTCACTTCCAACGGCGTCATCGTCGTGGTTCCGGAGCCGTCCCGCGCACTGCTGCTGCTCTTCGGCCTCCTGGGCTTGATGATGCGCCGCCGCCGCCAGTAAGTCCTCTGCTTGAATGGACGCCCCGGAGATACCGGGGTTAGTTTTCTGCGTGCGGCCTATTTCTTGTAAGGAACTCGCTTCACTTCTTCGACGACTGGCACGTCCTTGTTCATCGCGTCATAGGCGGCCTGGAGTCGTTTGACCTCTTCGGGATGCTCGGCGGCCACATCGACCTGCTCGCCGGGATCGGCATGGAGGTCGAAGAGGAGGCCTGAGGCACCTTCGACGCCCGTTTTGAGTCCGGGATGAGCATCCAGGTTGTATTGCTCAAAGGGGGCGAGGATTGTCACGCCATCGGGCGCACGCGGATCGAGCCATTTGCCATCTGCACCGGGTTTGAGAGCCATTTCACGCGCTGGAGCAAGATGGAGCTTCCAGCGAGCATCTCGGATGGTGACGAGTTTGGGGCCTTGATGGCCGAAAACGAACTCGTGAGGTGTCTTGGCATCGCCTGCGAGTAGCGGCATCAAATCGCGACCGTCGAGCGTGCGGTCATCGGGCATCTTCGCGCCAGTGGCAGCGAGCACGGTGGCGAAAAGATCCATCATGACGGCGAGTTCGTTGTTCACACGACCTGCGGGGATCTTGCCAGGCCAGCGGGCGATCATCGGCACGCGATAGCCGCCTTCCCAACTGGTGCCTTTCATGCCACGGAGCCCCCCACAGCTTCCGCCGAACCACGCTCCGTTGTCGCTGCTGAAAAGGATCAGCGTGTTGTCATCGACGCCGTTTTGCTTCAGCGCATCGAGCACCGCGCCCACGCTGTCGTCGAGATCAGCCAGCGCCGCACCGTAGAGGCCGCCAGCGGCTTTTTGATAGTGCTTCTCGGAGGCAGCGAGCGGCTTGTGCGGCATGGCCTCGGCGAAGTAGAGGAAGAAGGGCTTCTTCGCGTTTCGCTGGATGAAGTCAGCGGCTCGTTTCGCATAGCGTGTCGTCAGCGTGGCCTGCACGACGGGATACTCGGCCACTTCGGTGCCTTCGAGGACCTGCACGGGGCGCATGTCGTTCGAGTAAGGAATGCCGAGATACTCATCGAAACCGCGTTCGGTGGGCAAAGCGCCCTTTTTGTGGCCTAGGTGCCATTTGCCGACCATGCCCGTGGCATAGCCTGCGCCTTGGAGCACTTGGGCAAGTGTCACTTCGTCTTTCGGCAGCGAGAGCGCATCCGCAACGGGACCGCCATCGGGCGCGGGGTTTTGCGTCATGCCGCAGCGGAAGGGATAGCGCCCGGTCATGAGCGAGGACCGCGTGGGAGCGCAAAAAGGCGCGGGGGTGTTGAACGGCATCATCTTCACGCCTTCAGCGGCCATCTGGTCGATGCGCGGCGTTTTGAACTTCGGATGCCCATAGCAGCCGAGATCACCGTAGCCGAGATCATCGGCGAGGATGATGACGACGTTCGGCGGCGCGGCGGCCAGAGACGCGATGGATGACAGTAACGAGCAAAAGAGGAAGAGCGAGCGGACCATGCACCATCCAAACCATTCACCATGGCGATTGCTTTCGCCCATTTTTGTCGAGGTCAGAGTCCTGGCGGGCGCTCGGACGTCTTGCGGATGGCGGGGCCCTTCCTAGGCGGCGGTTTGGAAGGGTCAAAGTACTCGCCGCCGATGATTTCCGCGCCGTTTTTGATCATGACCATGGTGGGGCGGCTGCCTTCGAGGTCGCGGTAGTAGTTCCGCTTGGCGATGGTGCCATCGGGCTTCACCACGGTGTGGCAGAAGAGACGCGGCTGGGCCATGAAGAGCAGGTGGAAGTGGTTTTTGCTGTCGATGGCCATCTGCGGCTGGATGGAGTGGATGATGGGACCGAGGAGCTGTGTGGAGAGCCTTTCCTGCGTTCGGTCATCGACGATGCGGGCGTAGAGCGTGACGGAATCGATGTCACGATAGATGATGGCCTGATAGCGGCGTGCGCGGCCCGCCTGGGCAAAGCCGGCAGGGACGCCGAAGGACTCGTCGAACATCGGCTTGGCATCGGTGACGGTGATGCGGGCGCGGTTGGTGGCGTAGTACTGGCCGCTCAGAGGATGGTAAATGCTGGCCGTGGTGTAAAAAGTGCCGAGGTCCGCGGTGGAGGCGCTGCCTTCGATCTCGACGGTATGACGGGTGGTGCCGCCGGCCTTCAGGGTGATGGCCTGCTTCGAGCTGATGGGCACCGGGGCAAGCTGCCGGCCCTGGGCATCTTCAAATTGAAACTGCAGCCAGGGCCGCGAGCCGACGCCGCCGACGATGGCATCCGCGCCTGAACGATTGGTGATGGTGATGAAGGCCAGCAGAGGCTCGCCTTGCAGGAAGCTCCCTTTTTGAAGCTCCAAATTCGTGGCATACTGCGCCGCGGCGGAAGAGACGAGCAGCAGGAGGAAGAGAAAGATGCGCATGGCAGGAGTATGCTGGATAAGGTGGGGGCGAGTCAAGGCGCGGCATCTCGCACGGTGCGGAAGCCACGAGCAGGGGCCGTCTCGAGGGCGGATTCGGGGAATAGGCGGGCGGTGAGTAGCTGGTCGTTGGACTTGAGGCCGTAGTGACCGCCGCGGGCCACGGGCACACGCACATCGGGGAATTCGGGATGGGCAGGCCAGGCGGCGTCTTTGCTCTCGCTGGCGGTCCACTCCTGCACATTGCCCGCCATGTCCTGCACGCCGTAGGGACTCATGTCCTGCGTGGTGCGTGTGACTGGCGCGGTGAGGTTGAAACCATCCACCTGACCTCCTTTGGCATTGGTGGAGGTGGTGTAGTCATCACCGAGGTTGGCGGCTTTCGGGCTGGCGTCATTGCCCCAAGGATAGCGGAGGCCTTTTTCACCTCGCGCGGCCTTTTCCCATTCCTGCTCGGTGGGAAGACGCTCACCACGCCATCTGGCGAAAGCATACGCGTCGAACCAGTCCACCTGCGTGACGGGCATGTCGAGCGAGAGAGCCTCGCCATTGAAGCTGGTGCCGCTTTGTGCCGCGGCGAAGTAGGCGGCCCATTTGGGCGGGGTGTGGCCTTCCTTGGTCTTGGGCTGGTCGGGATGGTCAAAACGGTCCGCGGGGCCTTTTTTTAGCTCGGCGAGGAACTCGGCATACTGCGTGATCGTGACCTCTGTTTTGCGCATCCAGTAGTCTGGCAGCTTCACCTTCTCGTTCTTCTGATACTCGAAGCTTCCAGCCGGGATGCGCTGCCATGTCACGGTGGTGCTGGTGGTCTTTTTCGGTGTGGCGGCGGGGATGAAGCCATTTGTGATGGCTCCGAAAACCGCCACGCCGACGAGAATGACGATGGCGGCGAGCCAAAGCCACCACGGGCGGTCCTGCGTGACTGCCGCGGGCAGCGATTCAGCCTCGATTTTCTTCACGATGCTGTGCTCGCGCATCGCATCGCGGATTTCATCGAGCGCATCAAGAAGACCGCCCCAGTCGTGCTGGCCGTTTTGTAGCGTGTCGAGCACGCCGCGGGCTTTTCCATCATGGGCGACATCCTTCAGCAAGAGCAGCAGCGCCTTCACATCGGCCTTGGCATCGCGCTTGGTCGTGGTGGCCTGGCGGAAGATGTTGGTGATGCTGGCCTGGTGCTCGCCATCGACATAAATGTCCCGCGCGGCGAGGCTGCGGTGATGATAACCGCGGCTCGTGGCATGCTCCATGGCCTCGGTGATGCCGTGCAGCACCTCGATCACGCGACGCTCGGAAAGGCGCTCGCCTGATTCCTCGATCTCTTCGAGCGTGCGGCCACGGGGAATCTCGCGCGTGTAAAAGAGCCAGCCATTCGCCTCGCCCGCCTCATACAGCGGGGCGATGCGGGCAAAGGTGAGCGAGGCCTTCACGCGGATACGCTCTTTGAATTTGGCGACCACGTCCGGCTTCTTCAAATACTCCGGCTTCAGCAGGACGAGCGCCACCGGACGCTGCACGCTGACCTGCACCGCACGATACGTTTCGGCCTCGTTCTCGATGTAGAGACGGTCGAGCACCTGATAGCTGCCGAGCACGGTGCCTGGCACCATCACCGGGGGCGGCTGTGAGGCATCAACAGGCGCGGCGAGCAAGGCCTGCACACGCTGCACCAGCTTCTCCGGCGGATACGGGCCGTCTTTGAGCACGGGGCTGCCATCGAGCTGCTCCTCGAAGCCGCTCAAATCAAAGCGGGTGGTGAAAAGCACGCGCACATGCGGAAAGCGTGCCTCTGCGGCATCGCGCAACGCGAAGCCGGTGTGACCAGCATCGAAGATCGCTTCGCTCACGAGCACGTCGAGCGCCTCCGCCTTCGCGATCCATGCGGCCGCCTCATCCGCATGGGCGAGCGGCACGATGGTGAAGCCCGGAAGCTGCTCTCTCAGGAAGACAGCGCGGCTTTCGAGGAGGCTGGCATTGGAATCGACAAAAAGAAGAATCATCAGCGGGTGTGACCTGCATCAGGGCCGGGCCACGGGCGGGAGGAGCGGGTTGGGCGAATTGCCCGGCATCACAGCGCCGGGAACGCTCAGTTTCGCCTGATCAAGGAGATCCCGCGGCTCGGCGGCGACGTCCTGGAGCTTGTTGTCATAATAGAGGTGCAGCATGTAGCCGTGGTAAGTCTTCGGATTGCGTTGCGCCGCCTCTTGCGGCGTGGGCGGAGGCAGGGTGTAAACGATGTCCACGATCTCCAGGTCCGTGCCCTGCCAGTTCACCGGCTGCGTCTGCCAGGCCTCGACCAGCTCGGAGGTATTGTCGAGCTGGGCGGCACCGTTGTGGCGGTAGTAAAAGAAGGTCTTCAGGTCGATGGCGTTCGGATCGATGGACTTGCTGCCAGTGCGCTGAATGGGCACGCGGAGCAGGTAGCGCTCGCCACCGGCATTCGCGGAGAAGTCACGCTTGATCTCGCAGGCACCGAGGCGCAGGCGCTTGTCGGATTCACTCGTGGGAGGGGAACCGATGGAGGGCGCGGCGACGCTGTCCGCCCCCGGCACATTGCCGAGACGACGCAGCGCCAGATCGAAGAACTGCCCGGCCTTGGCCGCGCCTTGAAGCTGGATGCCGCGCCACATGTCCACCGCCTTCGCATTGAGGCCCATCTGCTCGTAAACTTCCGCCGTCTCGGCCATCACCGCCGGATGGTTCGGAGCGACGAGGTCGGCCTGCTGGAGCGTTTGAAGGGCTTCTTGGGTATTGCCGGCCGTGCGCAGATCCTTTGCCGCAGCCAACAGAGCATTCACATCACGACGAGCGTCCACCGCACCAGCCGGAGCTGGCGGCATCGCGGGAGCCTGGGCGCTTCCAGGAAGGGACTGAGTGCCATCGAGACCTTTCGGAAGGTCTTTTGGCCTCGGGCGTCCAGCACCTGGCAGTTCAGGCGGTGGCTCGGCGGTGGCTGGAAGTTTCGAAAAATCAGGAATGGGCGGTGGCTGCATGCCACTACCGGGAAGCGCGGGGGGAGGCTCTTTTCCGGCGGCCGCCGGCGGGATAGGGGCAGCCTTGCCAAAGGTGCCGACAGGCGGTGGAGCCGTGGTGGAGGAAACAGGGACGACAGGCGCGGCAGGCGTCGTGGGAGGTGCTGGCGGCGGGGAGATAAACTGGCCGGGCTCAGGCACCGGCTTCCGAGTGCCGGTGGAGGCCAGTCCGGGCAGCGGCGGCACCTCGCGGGCACTTTCTGCCATTTCGGGACTCTTGGCGGTCAGCAGCCAGATCAGCAGGCCGAGCTGCGAAACGGCCAGCAGGCCCAGCGAGCCCCAGGCAAGTGCCGAGGACCGCTCACGATTGTGAGTGAGAATGGAGGAGGGGGGAGTCACGAGGGGTTTTACCAGAAAAGGCGGCATCGTATGGGTTTGCCTGACTCGTGTCAATGCCGCTGCCGGACAGTGTCAGGCGCGGCAAGGCTGCAAAAACCCTCATGATTCCCGGTGTGTCGATCAGCGACGACGCCAGGGCTCCTGGAAGGCATTGCCGTAATCCTTCGTGTTCTTGTCGGCCACCTTGCCGTCCGGGCCGAAGGTCACGCTATGCTCCTCGACATGCGCCCAAGTGCCATAGACGGGCACATGACGCTTCCAGCCCTGGCCGGCCCACTTCCACACTTCGCCGCCGCCGGGCAGCGGGGTCTTGGATTCGGGCTCGTCCCAGAGGGCGATGACCTGGGCCTTAGTCATGCCGGGTTTGATCTCGCCTTCGCTGGATTCTTCCGCGGCGGCGGGCTGGCTTTCCTTGGGCGCAGGCGCGGGGCTTTCACTGGCGCACTGGGTGAGCGTGAGGGAGGCGGTGAAGGCAAAAAGAGGGATGAATGATTTCATGGGACCGCGTGCATAGTCGGCAGTTTCCAAATCGCAACGCCTTGGCGGTGAATGAACTGAGCTGTTTTACGCAAGTGGCTCACTCCTTGAACTCCTCGCGGTCCGGGATGCGGTTGAAGGCGATTTTGGAGCCGGAGAAGGTGCGCACGGTGTCGGGGGTGAAGCCGACGACGATGGAATCGCGACCGTGCTTCTTGTTGATGGCATCGAGCACGCGGGAGAGGGATTCGCGGCGCTGGCGCGGATCCTCGCCCTGCGTGAAAAGATCGAGCTGCTGGGGCTGGGTGAGGGATTCGAGACCGGAGAGCGTGACCGCCACCTTCTTCACCCGCTGCCAGCGGGCCTGATGCATGACGTTTTCCCACAGGCGGCGCATCACCTCGGTGAGCGCGAGGCTGTCATTCACGGCGGAAAAGCGCTGATGCGCCTCGCAACGCGGCCCGTCCTCGACGCGGATGCTCACGCTCATCTCGGTGGCACGATGATTGGAGCGTCGCAGGCGGCTGGCGGCTTTTAAAAGCAGGCGACGCAGCACGATGGCGGCCTGCGGTGGTTTGCGCAGCTCGGGCGAGAGCACATGGCTGTGTCCGATGCTTTTGGGTTCGTGCTCAGGCTCATCCTCCGAGGGCTCGCCATGAAGCGCCATCCAGAAGCGATCCCCCACCACGCCGCCCCAGGCGTGGTGCATTTCCTCGCGGGATGCCTCCCATAGATCTCGCATGCTGCGGATGCCCACGGCATGCAGTCGCGGCTCCATGCGCCGGCCGATGCCGGGAAGGTCACGCAGTTCCAGATCGAGCAAACGCCCCGGGAGGTCGGCGGCGGTCAAAATGACCAGCCCGTCCGGCTTTTGCATGTCAGAGGCCACTTTGGCGAGGAAGCGGGTCGGGGCGAGACCCACGGAGCAGGTGATGCATTCGCCCATCGTGCGGCGCAGACCGGCTTTGATGCGCTTGGCGAGGTCGATGGCGGCTGGGAGCGGGCGGCGGAGGCGGTCGAGGCGCAGCGCCATCTCGTCGATGGAGCAGACGGAGGTCACGGGGTAGTGCCGCTCAACCTCTTTGATGATCTCGTGGTGGTACTCGACGTATTTGTCATGCCGGGCGAGCACGAGCTGGAGGTCCGGGCACTTGTGGCGGGCCTCGCCGATATTCGTGCCGGTCTTGATGCCGAACTTCTTCGCCTGGGCGCTGGCGGCGATGGCGCAGGTGGCATCCGTCATCACCGGCACCACGGCCACCGGTTTGCCCCGCAGCGCCGGGTTTTCCTGCTGCTCGACGCTCGCGAAGAAGCTGTTCAAATCGAGAAACAGCCAGTCCACCTCGGGACTGGCAGGTTCTTCGATGGCGGGCGGCAGCGACGGCATGGAGCCGACGATGTCGCGGAAGAAAAACTGTTCAAGAGATCACTTCCGGCCGCCAAAAAGACCGCCAAGGCTGCTGCTGATGACGCTGGTGAGCACGCTCTGAAGCTGGCCGCTGGAGGGATGGTTGTCGGCGATCTGTCCTTGAGGGGTGAGCCTGTCGATCACCTGGGGGAGGAACTGAGCCAGCAGCGGCAGGACGGTGCCAGTGTTCATGCCCAGCTTGCTGGCGAGTCCTTGCAGGGCCTCCGGGCCGATGGCGCTCTGCATCTGCTCCTCGGTCACCGGTTGGTTTTCACCGGTGGACACCCAGGAGGCAAAGTGGCTGCCAAAGCCCGCGGATTGAAACTGGGACATCAGCCCCTCGATGCCGCCCGCCTCGCTGAGCAGACCGCTGAGCATCGCGGCAGGATCTTGTTTGGAAGAGCCGCCGAGCATGCTGCCCAGCGCGTTTTTGGCGAATGAATCGAGGAGTCCCATGAGGCCGCGAGTCTGCGAAGCGCCCGGGACAAAGTCAACCGCTTCACTCCCCTCTCAAATCGAGGCAGATGATGCGCTCGCCCGTTTTCTGCATGAGGTCCTTCGTTTGCTGGCGCACATAAAGCAGGCCGTGGCTGAGGGCGGGGAGGCTCCAGGTGTTGAGGGCATAAAAGGGCTGCGCTTGGGCGAGCACCTTGGCTCCGGCGGGGCTGAGGTCGAGCCAGTGGAGCGAGCCGATCTCGCCGAGGCAGAGGAAGGCACCGTCCACCTTCAAGAGGCTCGCACGGAGGATGCTGAGGCGCACGGGATTGGCGCGGCCGGTTTGTTTGCTGAACTCCGCATCCTCCCATTCGATCTTTTGCTCCCACACCTCCGCGCCGGTTTCGGCGTTCACGCAGACGAGGCGGGACTTCGGCTCCGTCTCGCCGTCGATGGCGTAGAGATGGCCGTCGTGATAAACCGGGTTCATCCAGTGCACGCCGAGCTTCGTGGACTTCCACACCTCCTTCGGCTGAAAGTCGGCATCATACTCCACCATCACACCACCGAGAGGCCGACCCTTTGGATAGGCGGTGGTGATGAAGGCGCGGTTCTTTTCGGGAATGACCACGGGTGAGGTGCCGATGGCCTGGATGTATTCGTCGTCACGCCAAGCGAATTTTGAATGCAGCTTCCCGCTCTTCGGATCGATGCACATCAGACCGCCCGTGGCTGGATCACTTTCACCGCCGGCATAGACGAGCACCTTCGTCTGCCCGTGCAGCTTGGCGGGAATCGGCGACGCGTAACTTGCGCCCCAGGCGTCCTCGACCTTCCACACGATGTCGCCGCTCTTCAAATCGAAGGCCGCCACGCTCACGCCTGCTTCAGCGAGGCGTTCTTTGCGGTCGCGAAGGCCTTCGGAGTCGTCAATCGGCCCTTTTTTGCCGCCGACATTCACGATGACACGACCATCGAGAATCAGCGGCGTGCCACCGGCCCCGAAGAAATCCTGCGGCACATGCATCTCCGTCTTCAGATCATGCTTCCAGAGCAGTTTACCGGTCTTCAAATCCAGCGCCCGCATCTCCGCGGTCACGCCAAAGGTCACCACGATGCCCTCGGCGATCACTGGGCTGCCTCGCGGGCCATTGCTGAAGCCGTAGCGGTCCTGATAAGTCACCGCGTAGTCGTGCAGCCAGAAGCGTTTTCCTGTCTCGCGATGCAGGCACTCGATGGTTTCCTTGCCTTCGAGGGCGTGGAAGATCACGCAATGCTCGCCGCTGATCGCGGGAGAGTTGTAGCCCTCACCCATCGCCACTTCCCACACGGCTTTCGGCTCGCCTGCGGCCCATTTTTTCAAAAGCGGCGTTTCGGGCGAAATGGCATCATCCGTGGGGCCGAGCACGCGTGGCCAGTCGCTGGTCTTCGCGGCCTTGGAGAGCGGTTTCGGCGCGGCGTGAAAGGTGAGACGGTCAAAGGCCTCCTGCGCGGCGCAGGCGGAGAAGGCGAAACGGAGCAGAAACAGTCTCGACGGGTTTTTCATGTTGTGTCAGGCTAACCAACGTCATGAAGAACGCCACTCTCATCCTCGCCGCCGCTGTTTCCCTGTTTTTGAACTCCTGCACCTGCTGTCAGACGACGCCGAAGGGCAAGGTCGAGCACATCGTGCTCGTGTGGCTGAAGCGTCCCGGCAATGCCGCCGACCGCGCCACGCTCATCGCCTGTGCGAGAAAGTTCCAGGCGGAAATTCAAGAGATCCAGCACCTCAGCGTCGGCACAGCCGTGGCGAGCGAGCGCCCCATCGTGGATGACAGCTTTGACGTGGGCTTTGTGATGCGTTTCGCCAGCAAGGCAGACATGGACGCCTATGAAAAGCATCCGGTGCATCAAAACACCGTGAAGGAAACCCTCCTGCCGCTGGCGAAGAAGGTGCAGGTCTATGACATCGGCTGCGAGTGATCCGCCGCGTCAATACGACGTGCCGGTGATCTCGTTCACAAAGGTGTTCACGCGGTCGATGACCTCATCGGCCTCCAGTTGCGTCACGCCCATGTCGAGCAGCGTATCGACGAGATGCGTGGTGAAGAGGGCGAAGTGATGCTTCGAGATGCCGCGACCATGATGCGCATGGGCGAGAGGCTTGCCGGAATATGAAACCGGACCGCCGGTGGCCATGGTGAAGAATTCGCGCTGCATGTCGTGCAGCTTTTCGAGGGCTGTGTGGCGGAAAAACGGCGCCAATTCGGCATCGGCCAGGACTTTGACATAAAACGCGGGGATCAACGTGGAGATCATGTCCTCGCCGCCGAGGCGTTCGTATAGAGAAGGGGAAGGGTCGCTCATAGGAGACCTTTCAAAGCAGGAAAAAGGCCGCGAGTAAGGTGCATGACGCTCATGCCAAATCCCGCGCAGTGAACGCCAGCCGCCGCATGACAAGATCGGCATGCAAAAGAGCGGGACGGCTGGCACTCTTCATGCCACTGGAGATGGACACATGTCCTTTCTCCATCGCCTGCATGAGTCCTCGCCCGTCGCCCATGATCTGCTCGTTTTAAGCATCGTGGTGCTCGCGGGCATCGGGCTGGGGAATGTGCGCTTCAAAGGCATCAAGCTGGGCATCGCGGGCGTACTCTTCACCGGCCTGCTAGCGGCGCATTTTGGCCTGAGGCCGGAAACGGAGGTCTCGCACTTTTTGAAGGACTTCGGGCTCGTGCTCTTCGTCTTCGCACTCGGCATGCAGATGGGACCGGGCTTCTTCGCCTCGCTGCGAAAGCAGGGGCGCGTGCTCAATGGCTATGCCTTCGTCCTCGTCGCCGGCGGCGCGGTGGTGGCAGGACTCGGCGGTTGGCTGCTCGGCATGCCCTTGCCAGCAATCGCTGGTCTGTTTGCCGGTGCCACGACGAACACACCCGCCCTCGGCGCGGCGCAGCAGGCGCTCGCCTCTTCGGGAGCCGCGCAGGATCTCGTCACGCTGCCCGCTTTGACCTACGCGGCCACTTACCCGCTCGCCATCGTCGGCATCATCGGCTCGCTCATCCTGCTGCGGCTGATCTTCAAAATCGATGTGGCGGCGGAAGCGGCCCAATTTCGCGAAGAACAGGGCGAGGGCATCGAGGCGCTCCAGCGCATGAATCTCCGCGTCGAGAATCCAAATCTCGATGGCATCCTGCTGGCGGAGGTGCCCGGCATTCAGGAAACCGGCGTGGTGATCTCCCGCTATCGCGCCGCGAATGAAACGGAGGTCAAAGCCGCCACGCCGGAGACGCGACTGCATCTCGGCGATGCGATCATGGCCGTGGGCACGCAGTCGCACCTCGATCAATTCCGCCTCGTCATCGGCAGCGTGAGCGCGGAGAACCTCATGAAGGCTCCGGGCGATGTCACCTACCGCCGCGTGGTGCTCACAAACAAGCGCATGCTCGGCAAAACCGTCCGCGAGCTCGGCCTGGAGCATCTTCACAATGTCACCGTCACCCGCGTGAGCCGTGGCGATCTCATCTTCACCGCGCTGCCGGATGTGCGGCTGCAATTTGGCGACATGCTCCAGCTCGTGGGCGATGAAGAAAGCCTCAACCACGCCACGCAAGCGCTCGGCAATGCCGTTCACATGCTTCAGGAGACGAAGTTCGCCGCGATCTTCGCGGGCATTTTGCTCGGCGTGCTGCTCGGACTCTATCCCGTGCATATCGAGGGCCTTCCCGCGCCCGTGCGACTCGGACTCGCCGGAGGTCCGCTCGTCGTCGCCATCCTCTTGAGTCATCTCGGCCGCCTCGGGCCGAGATGACTCAAGAG
>JBKCXA010000115.1:0-4270 GCA_046316935.1 Prosthecobacter sp. | reverse complement strand
GGTGATCCACAATTTCAGCGGCTGAATGCCGCCTACGTCAGCGGTGATCTCGCGAAGCACCTGCTCGTGCGCTATCGCGGCACCACCGCTGCCACCGCGCAGCTTTTCTGGGGCCGCATCGGTGCCACCGGCTTCACCGGCGCTCGCTCGCTCAGTCTCGGCTAATCACCAGCGAACTCGAGGACGGCCTTGATCTTCAATCCCTCCGCGCTTGCCGACTGGGCGGGCGATTTGATCCAGTATCTGCGCTTTGATCCGGCTGGCAGCACCGGCCCCACCGTTGACATCGACTGGGTCGCCTTCAGCGATGGCGACCTCGATGACGACGGCCTCACCGACCTCGCCGAAGGCAGCATCGACACCGATGGCGATGGCTCGCCGAACCTCGATGACCTCGACAGTGACAACGACACGCTGCCCGACGCCTGGGAGTCCCTCCACGGCCTCAGCGTCACCAGCGCCGCCGATGCCACCCTCGACCGAGACAACGACGGGCAGAGCAACCAGGCCGAATTCATCGCTGGCACCAGTCCGGGCAATGCCGCCGATGTTTTTAAAGTCACCAGCACGGCAAGAAGCACCAGCTTCACCCTCACCGTGCCCGGCAAAACGGGTCGCGCCTACGTGCTCGAGCGAAACCCGCAACTCATCGGCGGCACCTGGACCACCGTCATGACCAGCCCCACGCTCGTCACCGACACCAGCGTCCTCCTCACCGACTCCACGCCTCCTGCGGACAAGGCCTTCTACCGCGTGCGGGTGCTCGCGCCGTGAAGCGCCTGCTCCGTGGTCGTGATGCTGAATGCGATGCGTGATTTCGTGCAGGCGTGACGTTTCACGCGGCATGCGCCTTTCCCTTCTCGCTCTGGTTTTCACCACCTCCGCCTTTGCCGTCACGCCGGAGGTGCATCGTGATCTCTTTTACACCGAGGCGAAGGACAAGCTGCAATCGCTCGACGTGTATTCACCGCCAGATGGCAAAGACCATCCGGTGATCGTTTGGATTCACGGCGGCGGCTGGTCGAAGGGCGACAAAGCCTCGCTTCAACAGAAGCCGCAGGCGTTCGTGGACAAAGGATTCGTGCTCGTGTCCGTGAACTACCGCCTCGTGCCCGCCGTGACGCTGAAGGACATCATGGCCGACCTTGCTCAATCCGTGCGCTGGGTGCGTGATCATGCCGCTGAGCATCGCGGCGATCCAAACTCGCTCATCATCATGGGCCACTCCGCCGGAGCCCACCTCGCGGCCCTGCTTTGCACCGATGATCGTTATCTGAAAGCCGCCAGCGTGCCGATGACGAGCCTCAAAGGCTGCGTGCCGCTCGATGTCTCCGCCTACGACATCCCGAAGCGCATCCATGATGTCGATGACGGCATCTCCAAGACCTTCAAGACCATCTTCGGCACCGACGAAGCCGCTCAACGCGAAGTGTCTCCCGTGCATCACATCGCCAAGGACAAACATATCCCGCCCTTCCTCATCCTGCACGTCGCCTCTCGCGATGACACCAAGGCTCAAGCGCACTGGCTCGCAGGCAAACTCAGTGAAGCCAGCATCGCCGCCCGCGTCGTCGCCGCTGAAGGCAAAACGCACGGCACCATCAGCAGCGATCTCGGCGGTGCCGACGATCCGCCGACGCTCGAGCTGTGGAAATTTCTCCGCGAGGTCACGGGCAGGCCTTGAGGCAGCTTTTGTGCGCAGATCAGGCCTTCGAGACGCGTTTAGGCACGCGTCCATGAAACGCCTCGTTCTCCTTCTTTCGTCATTCATCATCCAACATTCGTCATTTGCCGCTGAAGGCTTCAAACCTCTCTTCAATGGCAAGGATCTCACGGGCTGGGACGGCAACCCGGAGCTGTGGAAGGTGGAGAATGGGGAGATCGTGGGGACCACGACGGGGCCGGAGCAGTTGAAGTACAATCAGTTCCTCATCTGGCGTGGCGGGGTGCTGAAAAACTTCGAACTGCGGGCGAAGGTGAAGCAGAAGGGCAACAACACGGGCATTCAGTATCGCAGCCGGGAGTTTTCGGAGGCGGGGAAGTGGTCGGTGGGCGGCTATCAGTGTGACATTCACTCCGCCGCGCCGAACAACGCGATGGTCTATGGCGAGAAGTGGGGCGGCATTCTGGTGCAGAACGGCCAGAGCATGGTAATCGACCCCGAGGGTAAAAAATGGCTCGTGGGCGAGCGAGAACCGGTGAGCGTGGACATCGCGGAGTGGCACGAATACACGATCATCGCGCAGGGTAATCATGTGGAGCACAAGATCGACGGGCAGATGACCATCGATTTGCTCGACTTCGGGGCGAAAACCCAATTACTCGAAGGTTTGCTCGCGTTTCAGCTTCATCGCGGTCCGGCGATGGTGGTGCAGATCAAGGACGTGATGCTCAAGGAGCTGCCGGAGGCTCCGGTGGCGGCTTTTGATCCAAATTTGATCGCGAAGGCCAAACCGGCCGACAAGGCGAAAGGCAAGGCGAAGGCCCAATCGAAGGCCGAAACGGCCGCGGCACCGATCCAGGCGTCTTCGGAGTGGAAATGGCTCTGGAGCGATTCGCCGGATGCCAAAAGCGCCGCGCGGCTGAAGAAGGAATTCGATCTCGATGAGGCGAAGGTGAAGGAAGCGCTGCTGCGTGTGAGCTGCGACAATGGCGCGGAGGTTTTTCTCAATGGGGAGCCGGTTTTGTCGAATCCCGACTGGCAGCGGCCCACGCAGGCGAATGTGACCAAAACGCTGCGCAGCGGCAAAAACGAGCTGCGGGCCGAGGCGACGAACAAAGGCAGCGCGGCGGGTTTTCTCGCGGTGCTGACGCTGAAGCTCGCGGATGGCAGCGAGCGCGTGATCTTCACCGATGCATCGTGGTCGGCTGCGGCACCGGAGACGGAGGATTGGAAGCCGGCGAAGGTGGTGAACACGTATGGCAACAAACCGTATGGCGAGATCTTTGATCGCTCGCGGCAAAAGGAGACGAAGCCGACGACGGATGAAGTCATCGCGCCAAAGGACATCAAGACGTTGCCGGGCTTCAAGGTGGAGCTGCTGCACAAGGTGTCGAAGGAGAGTGAAGGCTCATGGGTGGGCCTCACGGTCGATGATCGCGGTCGTCTGCTCGCCACGGATCAATACGGTGGCCTCTTCCGCGTCACGCCGCCGCCGGTGGGCAGTGGTGACAAGGCGCAGGTGGAGAAACTCAGCGCCGAGATCAATGGAGCGCATGGTTTGCTGTATGCCTTCGACAGTCTTTATGCGTTGGTGAATGAGAAGCCGAACGTCGCGGGCCTGTATCGACTGCGCGATACGAAGGGCACGGGACAGTTCGATGAAAAGACGATGCTGCGCGAGATCAAAGGCCAGGGCGAGCACGGCAATCACAGCATCACGCTCTCGCCGGACGGAAAGAATCTCTACATCGCGTGTGGCAATGGCACCGCACAGCCGCTGATCGAGCACACACGCGGCTCGCGGCCCTTTGCGGATGATCAAGTCGTGCCGCGCACGAGCAAAGGCGCTGAGTTCTCCGACACGGAGCCGCAGGCCTTCACGTGCAAGGTTTCACCGGATGGAAAACGCTTTGAGATGATCGCCGACGGCCTGCGCAATCACTTCGACACGGCCTTCAACGCGCTCGGCGATCTCTTCACCTATGACAGCGACATGGAGTGGGACGCGGGCACGCCGTGGTATCGGCCCACGCGCATCTATCACCTCGTCAGCGGTGGTGATTACGGCTTCCGCGAGTCGTCGGGCAAGCTGCTCGGCTACTGCCCGGACATCATCCCGCCGCTCGTCGATGTAGGGCCGGGTTGCCCGACCGGCGTCGTCAGCGGACTCGGCGCGGCGTTTCCCGCGAAGTATCAACACGCCATCTACGCCTGCGACTGGACCTACGGCACGCTCTACGCCGTCGTGCTCACACCGAAGGGCGCAGGCTACGACGCGAAGCTGGAGGAGTTCATCTATGGCAAGCCGTTGCCGCTCACCGATGCCGTCATCGGCAAGGACGGCGCGATGTATTTCGCCATCGGCGGCCGGCGCACGCAGTCGGCGCTGTATCGCGTGACCTATGAGGGCAAAGAGAGCACCGCGCCTGCCACCGCGCCCGTCGAGACGCCGGAGCACAAGCTGCGTGTCGAACTCGAATGCCTGCACGAGGAAGGCACCGGCCCGGAGGCCATCGACAAGGCATGGCCGCATCTCGGTCATGCGGATCGTCTCGTGCGCTACGCCGCCCGCGTGGCCATCGAGCGCCAGCCTGCGAAGCTGTGGGC
>JBKCXA010000114.1:0-15036 GCA_046316935.1 Prosthecobacter sp. | reverse complement strand
GAAGAGGAAGAGAGCGAACCGTTTCATGAGGAGAGAATACGGGCAGACCGGCGAGGCGTGAAGCGCGGAAAGTTTCCGGTCGTGGTATTCTTGTGCTGGGCAGAGAAAATCCACCTTGGAATGAAACGCGGGTGCGGCATGCTCTGATCACCCTTCATGATGAACGTCCGCCGTCTTCTTTTCATCGCATCCCTGCTTCTCGCAGGCCTTTCCGCTGCTTACGCGGCCGATCATCGCCATGGGCCGACAGGCACCTACACCGATTGGAACTGGCCGGCGCTGCCGGTGAACGACGATGGCAAGGAGGGCTTCCTCAGCTTTGAGCACACGCTGGTCATTGAATTGGAGCCTGAGGATGGCGTGGGCTATTTTTGGTCTCACCAGGTATCGCTGAAAAATGGCGAGACGGCCTACTTTGGCCTGCAAACGCTCGGCAGACGCCCCGATGGCAGCGAGGGCAAGGTGGCGATCTTTTCGATCTGGAATGCGCTGGGAGCTCGTGGTCCTGGCATCGCGAAAACGTTCGACGGCGAAGGCGAGGGCTACCAGACGCTGATTCCCTACGACTGGCAGGTGGGGCGACGTTACCGGCTGCGGCTTTTCAAAAGCGGCAGCAGCCGCAAAGGCACCGAGTGGAGCGCGGAGGTGATCGACGAGGCCACGGATGAGATCTCCCACATCGGCACCATCACCGTCTCCAAAAAATGGGCTTACCTCGACAACTGGTCCGTGATGTGGTCGGAGCGCTACACGGGCAAGGAAATCCATGATTGCTCGGATGTGGAGCACTCGAAGGTCTGGTTCGAGACGCCGACCGCCAATGGCGGCCGCGTGAAGCCGGAGAACCATCGCAATTACACCACGGAACCGGCCAATTGCCCCAATTCCAGAGTCCGCGACAAAGGCAACGGCGTCCGCCAGGAGATGGGCGTGCCGAGATAACCCGAACCAACCTCTTTCATGAAGCTCAAGCTCGACCTCGACGATTTCCGCGTGCCGGATGGCAAGCCCTTCCGCATTAAGAAGGCCAAAACCAAAGTGAAGGACCTGTATCAGGATGACGCGCACTACGAGTCGCTCATCGCGGAGTTCCGTGTGGAGATAGATGAGCTCCAGCAAAAGATGTATGCGCAGAACCACCAGGGGATGCTGCTCATCTTCCAGGCGATGGATGCCGCCGGAAAGGACAGCACGATCAAGCATGTGATGAGCGGTGTGAACACGCAGGGCGTGGAATGCCATGCCTTCAAACGGCCAACGGATGCCGAGCTGGACCATGACTTCCTCTGGCGCACCACCCGCGTGATGCCGCCGCGTGGCCGCATCGGCATCTTTAACCGCAGCTACTACGAGGAGGTGCTCGTCTGCCGCGTTCATCCGGAGATCGTCACCAAGATCCAGCGCCTCCCGGAAAAGACCTTGAAGAACATCCCCAAGCTCTTCGACGACCGCTTGAAGGACATCCGCAACTTCGAGGCCTACAGCCACCGCAACGGCATCCGCATCGTGAAGTTCTTCCTGCATGTCTCGAAGGACGAGCAGAAGAAGCGCTTCCTGGCCCGCATCGACACGCCGAGCAAAAATTGGAAGTTCGAGGAGGCCGACGTTCGTGAAAGGGCACACTGGAAGGATTACATGGAGGCCTACGAGGACGCCATCCGCGTCACCGGGACCGAGGAATGCCCCTGGTATGTCGTGCCCGCCGATGACAAGAAAAACATGCGCCTCATCGTCAGCGCCGCCATCCTCGACGAGATGCAGCGCATGAAGCTCGCCTGGCCGAAGCTGCCCGCCGACAAGCTGGGCGGCCTCGCCCAGTGCAAAAAGCTCCTTCTGGCGGAAAAGTGACCCGGCGAGCTCGTCAAGCTGGTGCGAACGCATCCTGCAGGTTGTCATTTTGACCTCGGAAGCTACTCTCCGCCCCCTCCTGAATCAGAAATCAGGAATCTAAAATCAGGAATCTAAAATCAGGAATCCAAAGATGCCCCGCGTCCACATCAAAACCTACGGCTGCCAGATGAACGAACGCGACACCGAGCAGGTGTCGCAGATGTTCACCGAGCGCGGCTACACCATGACGGCGACCGACACGGACGCGGATGTCGTTTTGATCAACACCTGCTCCGTGCGCGACCAGGCGGAGCAGAAGGCACTCGGCAAAATGGGCATGGTGCGCCGCCGGCGCATCCCGCTCGTCACCGGCTTCATGGGCTGCATGGCGCAGAGCCGCGGCAGCGAGCTGGTGGACAAGGCCAGCGTCGATCTCGTCGTCGGCACGCAGAAGTATCACCGCGTCGTCGATTACGTCGATGAGATCATCCGCAAGAAAGAGGCCGCGCTCATGGACGACGAGCGCTTCTCCATCGTCGATGTCGAGGAGGAGGAGCAGTCGCAGAACACCATCCGCGACCACACTTTAAAAGAAAAGCAGGCCAGCGCCTTCGTGAGCATCATGCAGGGCTGCAACATGAAGTGTACCTTCTGCATCGTCCCCTACACTCGCGGCGGCGAGCGCGGCCGCCCCATCGCCGACATCGTGGAGGAGGTGAGACGCCTCGCGGATCGCGGCGTGAAGGAAGTCACGCTGCTCGGCCAGATCGTGAATCTTTACGGCAGGCACGAATTCCCCGCCGTCGATGGCAAAAGCCCCTTCGTGCAGCTTTTGGAGGCCGTGCATGACGTGCCCGGCATCCGGCGCATCCGCTTCACCAGCCCGCATCCCATCGGGTATAAAAAAGACCTCATCGAGGCCTTCACCTACCTGCCGAAGCTCGCCGAGCACGTCCACCTGCCCGTGCAAAGCGGCAGCGATGCCATCTTGAAGCGCATGCACCGGCCCTACACCGCCGCGAAGTTCACCGAGCTCGTCCAGCGCATCCGCGCCGCCCGTCCCGACATCGCCGTGACCACCGATGTCATCGTCGGCTTCCCCGGCGAGACTGAAGAGAACTACCTGGAGACGCGAAAGCTCTTCGAAGACATCCGTTTCGACAACGCCTTCGTCTTCCGCTACTCCAAACGCCGCGGCACCCCCGCCGCCGAGATGGAGGATGCCCTCCAAGTGCCCGAGAAGGTCAAAGAAGAGCGAAACCAAGACCTCCTCGGCCTCGTCAACAGCATCGCCCTGCCGATGTATGACAAACTCGTCGGCCAAGAGGTCGAAATCCTCTGCGAAGGCCCCAGCAAGACCAATTCCGAACGCCTCACCGGCCGCACCGGCAGCAACCGCATCGTCGTCTTCGACGGCAACCCGGCAAGGCACACCGGCGAGATCTTCAAGGTGCGCATCACCGAGGCGGGACACTTCACGCTGTTTGGGGATGCGGTTTTGGAGGGGTGAAGACGGGGCGCTGCCAGTCATTCACACGTCGAGAATCATACCGTATCACTTTTATCGTGTTTGGCCTCAACGCACGATCCGAGTCGTGATGAAGAGTGCTTGGAGCACGTCCTTATCCTGCCCGGTGGCTTTCCACATGGACACGAGGTGCGTGGCTCCATCGCTGATGACAAAACCTGTGGTGAGGTTGTGGGTATGAAAAACGGTCAGCGGCAGGTCAAAGCGTCGGCCTTTGGCGTCAGTGAGATGCTCGGCGAGCTGTGTGGGCGGGGCAGTGTGCCATTCGCCTTTCAGATTCAGGTGAATGAAATGAAGGGATGGATCAATCGACGGCTCGAATTCGAGTCGCAGGCCGCTTGGGCGTTGTTTTTGGATGATTTGCAGCCTGCCATCCTGATCAGGCTCAAATTTATCAAGGTAGGTGATTTGGCGGCCTGAGGTGGTTGTGAAGCGATTTCCGCTTTTTCCTTCAATGCGGGATAAATCGAGCTGTTTGACCTCTGGATTGCTGAGCAGGTTTACGAGCACCGATTCATGATTCGCGAGCTTCGCGGACTGAAGTGCGATTGGGCGCAAAACGGATCCTGGAGCCTCGATGATAGATGAAGTGATCTCGACTCCCCTGGGAGCTTGTCCGCAGCCGTTTGTTCCGACCCAAGCATCAATTAGATCCAGGTTCTCCCGAGTGCTGCGGACGACGAGCTGGGAACTTGCGGGGATGAAAGTGGCGCTGGAACCTTTGGGGAAGGTGATGCCGTTGTTCTCCAAAATCTCTTTCGCGGTCTTTTTCGCTTCATTGCCCAAAAAGTCCGGTGGCACGCGGTAGAAGCGAACTTCGAGCTGATTTGGATCCGCAGGTGGTGGCGGCAGCAGAGCGATGGGTGCAGGAGCACGTGGACGTGGCGGTGAATGCTGAAGAGCAATATCCGCTCGCACAAAAGTGAACCAAAGCGCATCACCTTCTTTTTGTGCAGGCGGGTGGTGGATGGTCAAGAGGCGCTGGCGTCCGTTTTGCAGCGTCAGGCCCGTGATGGTGCGGCAGTGCTGGAAGTTGGTGAGCGGCAGTTCGCTGGTTTTTTCCGAAGCAGCAGCGGTAAATCTGCTGCGGTGAATCTGAGGGGCCTCGCTGTGAAGATGATGCGCTAGACTGACCTCGATGTGCTGCATGTCCACGCCGACAGTTGGCTCAAACTCGAGTAGCGAGCCTGCGTTGCGCGTGTCGAGGTGCGGCCAGGCATTGCTTTCGGCATCGCTGCTGAGTTCCGTGATAAAGGGTTGCTCGTCGGCGGTGTTGTGGGTCATCGCGGCGCCTCCGGTGACTTCAAAGACGCGGCTGTCGACGAACTGCGCTTGTCCCTGGTCCACGGCTTTTTCGAGGTGGGAATAAAGAGCGTCGTCATCATTGGCTGAGGCGAGCGGCAGTGAGTCTGGAGCTGCCTGGATCGTGTGGACCATGACGCGGATGTTTTTCGGGAGGCGAGAGTGGAGATGGTGCGCCACGAGGGCGATGCGACGAATGTTTTCAGGTGTGTTGATGAGGTGTAACCGATTCCCCACGAGCTGAAAGCGAGCGCCTGGCGGCTTCATCGGTGTGCTGTCGAGCCAGGTGAGCAGCGAGTCATGCTCGCGCCCCGGCAGCGCAGCTGCGTAGGAGCCGGAAGGCATGTGCAAAGTGACCGCCGTCATGCCAGCGGGTGGTTGGATCTCTGGCGGAGATCCTTCAAACAGCGAGTACAGGTCGCCCAGATGATAATCGAGCACCTGACAGGTCAGAAAGGCTCCAACCTGTTTCTTCTCGTCCCACGGCGAGGAGCTGATGCCGAGGAGCTTCGTCGCTCCTGCCGCAAAGGTGACACCTGTGATCCAAGCGGCTTCACGCTGGATGAGTGTGTCATACTGTACACCACCTGCTTTCACGGTTTGCTCCACAGGCGCCGGCACAGGCGCGTGAATGGCGAGGTTTGCCTCAACAACTGTTCCATCTGGCGAAACGGTGCCCTCGATTTCGAGGCGGGTGCCGTTGTTCTGCGCATCCACACTGACCACATGGCCGCTCTTTTTGTCAGCGACCGGCGCCTTGAGGACAGCGTGCTCCGTGATGGCTTCATGAGTCAAACGAGTGCCTCCTTTACCCTCAACCAGCGCCTCCGCGATCCACCGCATGCCCGAGTCTGGCTGTTTGGAGGCTTTGCGCAGCGCAGTGAGCTGTGCGGCGGCATCTACCACCACCGAAAGTTTCCCAGCAGGTACTTCGACGATGCTCAGGTGCCAGCGCAGGGTGCGCGGGTGGAGTTTCACGAGTTCGCCGACATACTTTTCCACGAGATCGAGATTCTCACGGGTGTTGTGAACTGTCAGAAGATGAACGAACCGATCAAAGCAGCAGCTCGATCCTGGCGGGAACTCCACCCCCGTAGCTTCGAGAATCTTTCGAGATTCATCCCCCGGTGGATCAGGCATGGGCTGATATGAGAACGGGTCGAAGGTATCTCCATCCCAAAATGGGCCGATGAAATCCGGTGGAATGTGATAAACCCGCATCTGCATCTCCTGCGCGGACAAACTGCCGGCCAGCAGGCAAAGCAGAAGGATGAGTGTCTTCGAGAGATGCATATGATGACTTTATCAAAGTCGTGGCCGTGTTGTCCATGATGGAAAGGACCTGGATGCTGGCTATCGACGAGTCATGTCCATCACCCTCCAGCCCCTCACCCGCGAGCACGCGGCGTCGTTTTGCAGCCTTGTCATCGCTTTGGCGGAGTTTGAGAAGCTGGTGCCGCCGGAAGCGGCGGCGCAGGGGCGGCTGGTGGAGGATGCTTTGAGCGAAAAGCCGCGCATCGAGGTGTGGCTGGCGTTTGTGGACGGGGCGGCGACGCCGTGCGGCTACCTCATCCTGGTGGAGACGTATTCGAGCTTTCTGGCGCTGCCGACGCTCTACATCGAGGATGTGTTTGTGCTGCCGGAGCATCGCGGCGCAGGTGTGGGCGGCGCTTTGCTGAAAAAAGCGGCCCGTCTGGCCCATGAACGCGGCTGCGGTCGCATGGAGTGGACGGCGCTGGACTGGAATGTGAACGCCCAACGCGTGTATGAGCAGCGACTCGGCGCGAAACGCATGAGCGAGTGGTTTCTCTACCGCATGACGCGGGAGGACCTGGCGCGGTATCTGGAGAGTGCCTGAGGCCTGCCGCCTCAAGGCCCGTCGAAGCGCAGCGGGTCGTCTGCGGAGGCCTGGAGGCCTTTTTGGTGCTCGCGGCCCTCGGCGCGGCGTTTGCGAGCCTCGGCGAAGAATTCCTTCAGGATCAGGACGCAGTCGTCTTGAAGCACGCCTTGGGTGATTTCGCAGCGGTGGTTCAAATTGGGGGCCTGGAGGAGGTTCCAGTAGCCGCCGGCGCCACCGCCTTTCGGATCGGGGCAGCCAAAGATGATCCGGCGGATGCGGCAATGCACGATGGCTCCGGCGCACATCGGGCAGGGTTCCTTCGTGACATAGAGATCGCAATCCGTGAGCCGCCAGTCGCCGAGAGCGCTCTGTGCCTGCGTGAGGGCCAGCATCTCGGAGTGCGCGGTGGCGTCCTTGAGGGTCTCGACCTGGTTCCAGGCTCTGGCGATGACCCTTCCATCATGCACGATGACGGCCCCGATGGGCACCTCGTGCTGTTTGGCCGCCTTGCGCGCCTGGCGCAGGGCCTCGCGCATGTAATGGGCGTCGTCGGGGATCAAAATGTCAGGCTCCAGGCTCAAGATGCGGTTTTGTAACCGTGCTTCGTGAAACTTGAAACTTGAAACTTGGAACCCCGGCCCTTTATGAGGCCCGCATGACGCACACGACGAATTTGATCCTCCCCTCCCTGCTCGCATCCGACTGGTCGAAAGTGGCCGCGGAGGTGAAACGGGCCGAGGATGCCGGAGCGCAGTGGCTGCATCTCGATGTGATGGACGGCAGCTTCGTGGACAACATTTCCTTTGGTCCGCAGATGGTGCAGGTGGTGCGCAAGTGCACGGGCATGTATCTCGACGTGCATTTGATGATTCACCGGGCGGACCACTACCTCGAACGGTTTATCAAAGCAGGCGCCAACAACATCACCATCCATGTCGAGGCAGACTACGAGACCTCGGTGGCGGAAACGTTGAAGCGCATCCGTGCCGCCGGTCTGCACGCCGGCATTGCGCTGCACCCCAGCACACCGTTTGAGGCCGCGCTGCCGTTCGTGAATGACATCGACCTTCTTTTGATCATGACGGTGGTGCCCGGCTTCGGCGGCCAGCCCTTCATGGAGAAGGAAACGATGCCGAAACTGGCCGCGGCTCGGGATTTTCGCGACCAGCATGGCCTCAAATTCCATCTGGAAGTCGATGGCGGCATCTACACGAACACTGCGCCGATTGCCCGGCAGCAAGGCGCGAACCTGTTTGTGTGCGGAACCTCGTCCTTCGGCCCGCCGGACATGGGACAGGCGATGCGGGTTCTGGCCGCGGCGGTGGCTTGAGGCCAAAAAAGAAGCGGAAGACACCGGGTCTTCCGCTTCGTGATCGCTTTGCGACGCCCTGAAGGCGTTTATTCGAGCGGCGGCTCGATCATGACGGGCTTTTTCTTCTGCTGAGGCTGGCGGCGCTCCTCGTGGGCTTCCTGCTTGTGATGCTCCTCCTCGTGGTCGTCATGGTCTTCCACATCGTGTTTGTCCTCACGAGGATCATGATCGCCATGAAAGTCATGCTCATGGTGCTCGGTGATGCCCTTGAGGTGCGGCTTGAACTTGCGATGACGCTGCTGGCCCGGGAGCGGGCTGATCTGCATGTTGATGTTACGCCCGGCCATCTTGGGCTCCTGATCACACTGCCCCATGGTCTTCAAGTCATCCTTGATCTTGCCCGCGAGCTGGTGACCGAGCTCCTGGTGCGCCATCTGGCGGCCGCGGAACTGGAGCTGGATACGCACCTTGTGACCCTCGGCGAGGAAGTCCTCGGCATGCGTGATCTTGATGAGGTAGTCATGCGGGTCGATGCCGATGCGGAACTTCATCTCCTTCACCTTGCCGCCCTTCTGATGCTTGTGGGCCTCCTTCTTGTGCTTCTCCTGGATATACTTGAATTTGCCGTAGTTGACGATCTTGCACACCGGAGGATCGGCCATCGGCGCCACCTCCACCAGATCCAAGCCGCGCTCGCGGGCGATGCGCAGCGCCTGATGCGTGGGCAGGATGCCCAACTGGTGATGCCCGTCCTCCTCGACGACGCGAACCTTGGGAGCGCGGATGCGCTCGTTTACCCGGTAAAGCTCGTTGGAATGGCGTCCGCGGTCACGATCACGTCCGCCAGGGCCTCCGGGACGGTTTCCACCGCCAGGGCCGCCACCAAAGGGGCGGGGCGGTCCACCACCTTGTCCGGGTGGACGATTCTGAGGGGGGCCTGAGGCAGCTCCACCAAAGCGATTGCCTCCACCGCCACCCGCGCCCTGGGGTCTCGGTCCGCCAACACCCGGGGGACGGGGCTGGGAAGGACCTTGTTGAGATTGCTGCGGACGGGCCGGAAGGCCTCCGAATTGTCCGCTATTCAGGGTTTGGAATGGATTGCTAATAGGTTACCTCCGTGTTGGTTCGCGTGCTTTCCCTTCGGGAACCATCCCGAGGAGAAAAAGGTTTCGTCTGGCGGCGTGCTTTCGACATCATACATCAGCACCAGCCCGCCATCGGCATGAGACGCGCCTCGTTCCCCCGGTTCTCCGGATGGGTTGGGCGCTGGGAATGACAAATCATGCAGTGGGAAACTTGGAAAACTCCGTCAGCGCTGAAAATAGCAAGCCTGACAGGAGTGGCGCATCATACGAGGGAAGAGTGTAGGAGCTTTCATGCCACACGGCAACAAATCTTTCACCACCCGTCCGGGATACGCCGTAGTGCTCATGCTGCGGTCGGCGTGGCGCGGTCGATGGTGGCCTCCACGACATGCTTGGGCGGCTCCTTGATGTCATGCACGATGCGCAGCCAGCCGAGCACCTTCAGGACGTAGTAGGTGATATCGATCTCCCACCAGCGAAAGCCCTGGCGGGCGCAGTGCTGGTAGTAGTGATGATTGTTGTGCCAGCCTTCCCCCAGAGTCACGATGGCCAGGATGAGCGAGTTTTTGCTCGATTCACCCGTCTCGTAGCGGCTCTTGCCGAGCATGTGGCAGAGGGAATTGATGAAGAAGGTCGTGTGGTAGAGCACGACGGTGCTGACGCAGAAGCACCACAAGAAAGCGGCCAGCCCCCCCAGCCACCAGCAGGTTAGCGCCAGCACGAGAGGCGGAATGAAGTGGTAGGTGTTGAGGAAGACGAGCTCGGGGAACTTGGTGAGGTCCTTGACCCGTTTGGCATCAAACTTCTCGTAATCCGGGGCAAGGATCCAGCCCACATGCGCCCAATAGAAACCCTGCTGCTTCACCGAATGGATGTCATCCGGCTGGTCGGAGTGCTGGTGATGGTGACGATGATGCGCCGCCCACCAGAGCGCCCCTTTTTGGGCCGACATGCCGCCCAGCCAGGCCAGCACGAACTGGAACCAGCGGGAGGTCTTGTAGGAGCGATGCGAGAAGTAGCGGTGATAACCTCCCGTGATGCCAAATTTACGAAGGAGAAACAAACCGAGCGCCAAAACGAGCATCCACGGCTCGGGCTTCACGAAGAAAGCGCTGACCGCCAGAATATGGATGGTGAAGAACAGCAGGGCTCCAGGCGAGAAATACGATGCTTTGACCACGAACGACAAGATTGAGTTGGTTGATTGCCAGCAAACCGGGGGGGAGAGGGCTTGGGAAAGGCGGCAGGATGGTGTCCATCAAGCCCGGAAGTGCAAGTTCAATGATCCCGCCCGCAAACCAGACACATAAAACGATTGCCCCGGCCCTCGATCTCGTAGGCTTTGCCCTTGCAGTAGGGGCAACGGACAGAGACAAAAGTCCGTATGGCCCAGCGACCGACCAGGAAAAAGATCACCGCCGTGAGGAGGTAGGCAATCATCAGGGCCGGCGTCTTGAGCTCCATCCAGAAATTCAGCAGATACACCCCGTAACAGGCAAGCGCAGCAAGGAGCGGGGGCCCGAAAAAGCTTAGGATGAAGTGCTGGTTGGCTTTCAGCATGAGCGTCTACCTTTCACGCCATCGCGGCATTGCGCAAGCCTTCACGCATCACTTCCAGCGGCGCTTCCCCGCCGAACCAGTGCTCAAACGAGATCGCCCCCTGGTGCAGCAACAGCGTGAGGCCGTCCACGACCTTCGCACCCGCTGTCCACGCATCGGCGAGCAAAGGCGTCTCGCCATCAGCACGGTAAACCATGTCAAAAACGAGGTGTCGGGCTTGCAATGCCCCCGCGGGCACCAGGCGGGCATCCCCGTTTTTCATGCCGAGCGAGGTGGCATTCACAATCAGGTCGATTTCAGGCAAAGCCGCCGCCACGGCCTCATCGGTCCATGAAAGCAATTTCACCTCAGTCCGGGCCGAAACCGCCCCGACCTCCGCAGCCAGCGCTTCGGCCTTCGATGTGGTGCGATTGGCCAAAACGAGCTTCGGACAGCCCACGAGCGCACTTTGCACCGCCACCGCACGCCCCGCACCGCCGCCCGCGCCGAGAATCAGCACACGCAGATCCTTCACCTCGGCTCCAAAGGCCTCCCGCACACTGCGAAGGTAGCCCGGTCCATCGCTGTTGTAGCCAGACAGCCGCCCATCGCGAATCGCCAGCGTGTTCACCGCGCCGAGTTGTCGTGCCAGCGGATCGATTTCATCCACCGCATCCAGCGCCTCAAACTTGTGCGGGATGGTGATGTTCACGCCGAGGAACCCAGCAGCCGCAAACTGCCGAAACGCCTCCACCACCCTGCCCTGCGGCACTTGCACGCGAATGTATTGAGCATCGATGCCACGCGCTTTCAGCGCCGGATTGTGCATCTGGGGGCTCCGCGAGTGCCCGATCGGATCGCCGATCACCGCCAGCCGTGCCGGCGGGTTGAAGCGCCCCGCCACCGCGTTCCAATTCAAAAGTTCGTCAAAGGTCAAAAACTCGCCCATTGGCATCAGACATGGGCCGGAAGCATGCCCTGTCAAAGCGTGGTGAGGCCTCCGGTCTTATGTTCCCTGGTCGTCCGCAGGGGCGCTGCTTGCTCGTCTTTTCTTCAGGTCTCGGCGGGTTGGAAACCGACTTGATCCACGCTGGAACAGAGGTGGAAAAAGACCTGCGCAGGGCTTCATAAACGCGATTTTATCCTCGCGTCATCCTGTCATCAGGTAGGATCGGGCACACTCGCGGCATGAAAGCCCTGTTTTTCCTTCTTCTGACCACGGCCGTCGTTTTGGCGCAGCCTTCCAACATCCTCGTCATCATCGCGGATGACCTCGGCGCGGACAGTTTTCCGCTCACGGCCACGGGCGGGACGCAGGCACCGATGCCAAACATCACCGCGCTGAAGAACAGCGGCGTGCTGTTCACCAATGCGCACGCGCAGCCCACTTGCTCGCCGACACGGGCCTCGATGCTCACGGGACGGCATCCGTTTCGCACGGGGATTGGGGCGCAGCTCACCGGGGCGACGAGTCCGCAGCTCTCGACGACCGAATTCACGCTGCCGGAGGCTTTCGCGTCGAATTCGAGCATCGGCTACTCGCTGGCGATGTTTGGCAAATGGCATCTCAACTCCGGCGCGGGCACGAATGACACGCCGCGCACCGTCGGCGGCTGGCCGCACTTTGCGGGCACGATCATCGGGGCGCTGCCGGATTTCAGTTCGTGGACGAAAATCACGAACGGCACCACCGCGGCCACCACGACGTATGCGACGACCGACACGGCGAATGACGTGATTTCCTTCATCAGCACGCGTCCGAGCGGAACGCCGTGGTTCGCGTGGGCGGCCTTCAATGCGCCGCATGCGCCGCTGCATGTGCCGCCGTCCAATTTGCACACCTACGGCACGCCGACGACGAACCGCGGCATGTATGAGGCGATGTGCCAGGCGCTGGACACCGAGGTGGGCCGCGTTTTGGCCGCTGTGAACCTCACGAACACGCACGTCATCTTCATCGGCGACAACGGCACGCCGTCGAACGTCATTCAAACGCCCTACAACGCCGCGCACTCGAAGGAAACGATCTACCAAGGTGGCACGCGGGTGCCGCTGATGATCGCGGGGCCTAGCGTGGTTAGCCCCAACCGCAACAGCAGTGTGCCGGTGCATGCCGTGGACCTTTACAGCACCATTTTGGAGCTCGCGGGCATCAATGTGGCCGCGACGCAGCCTTCGACGAATGCGCTCGATTCACGCAGCCTGACGCCCATTTTGCAAAACAGCAGCGAAAGCAGCCGCGTGGTGATGAGCCAGATGTTCAGCGCGGATCTGGCCACGAGCGTGAGCGGTCGCGTGATCACCGATGCGGCGGGCTACACGCTGCTGCAGTTCGATGATGGGCATGAGGAGCTGTTTTATGTGCCCAGCGATGCGAATCAGGCCACGAACCTGCTCGGCACGAATGTCACGAACGCGCAGCAAACGGCCTACGCGGCGCTGAAGCTGCAATCGGCGAGCTATTCGGCCAGCGGCGTGCCGAACGAGCCGCTGATCACATCCTGGCACACGGCGAACAGCGGGCAGTATGCGCGCATTTTTCCCACGCTGGCCGATTTGAATGCCAACACCACCGCCACGACATGGACGCGTGGTCAGGGCACGCAGGCCACTCCGGCCTACACGGACGTGCATCAGGTCGATTACAGCACGAGCTGGGTTTATGTGCATAGCACGGGCCTCGCGAGTCATGTGATGGGGCCGTGGTATCTGAATGCGGCCAAGACGAACCTGTTTCCGAATTACCCGGCGAATCAGGCCGTGAAATGGCGATTCCCGCGCACGCCGGTGATTCCGACGACGAAGACGCTCACCGGTCTCGGCGCGACGGGCCGCATGGTGAATGGCGTGAGCTTGTTTGATTGTCGCGATGCTTTTTCCTACTCGTTCGCGAACAGCGCCGATGCCACGCCGGGCGGTGCCTTCACCGGCGATGGCGTGTGGAATCGCGACGCGTATCACAATGAAAGCGTGACCTTTGATCCGGCCTACGCGCATCAGGCGGGCAGCAATTATCACTACCACGCGCAGCCCATCGCGCTGCGTTACCAGCTCGGCGATCATGTGGACTACAATCCCACGACGAAGCTCTACAGCGAAAGCACCGCGCCGGTGACAAAGCACTCGCCCATCGTCGCGTGGGCGCAAGATGGACTGCCAGTTTACGGGCCCTACGGATACTCCTCGCCGATGGACGCGGGCAGCGGCGTGCGGCGCATGATCAGCGGCTTCGTGCTGCGCAGCATCAGCACTCGCACCGCTTTGCCCGCCTGGGCCGCTCGCATCCAGACTGTGACGTTTCAAAACGGGCCGAATGTGAGCACCACCTTCGCATTGGGGCACTACATCGAGGACTACGACTACCGTGGCGATCTCGGGCAGGTGCAGGGCACGCACTTTGATCTGAACGAGCAAAACGCCCGCTTCTGCGTCACGCCGGAGTTTCCGAGCGGGACGTGGGCTTACTTCACAACGATCGAGAGCAATGGCACGCCTGCGTTTCCTTACACGACGGGCCGGCAGTTCTTCGGCACGCCCAGCGGCGGCGCAGTGACGACCATCGCTGAGCCCGTGACCACCGCCAAGCTCGCCGGGCCCCTGAAAACCGATGCGGGGCATGGTGTCGGCATCAACGGAGGCGATGTCACTCTCACCTGGAGCGGTGTGGAAGGCGGCACCTATCAAATTCAGGCCAGCAGCGATCTCACAAGCTGGACCGCTTTGACTCCAACCGTCACCGCGAGCGGCGACGATGTCGTTACCGTGACTGAAACCGCCGCCGCGAGCAGCAACACACGCCGTTTCTACCGCACCGTGCGCTCTTCACTGGCCACGTATGACCGCAACGGTATCGCGGGCACCTATTTCACGAGCACCGCGCCTGTCGGTGGTGGCGACAACACGGTGACGCCGAACAGCGCCGCCCGCAGCAACGTGGTGAGCGTTGTGATCCAACTCCCGCTGCCTCTGCCGCCCGCGAATGTCGGCGTGACGAGCATCACCTTTGGCAGCGGCTCGGGCATTACCGTCAGCAACATCGTCCGCTACAGCCAGACGCTCATCACCGCCACCTTCACCGTGGCCGCGAATGCCTCCACCGGTACCCGCAATGTCATCGTCACCTACAACGGCGGCGTCACGCGCACGATCACGAATGGTTTCACGGTCCTGTAGGCCAGGTCTGTGACCTGACAGGTGCCACCTCGCAGAGTTGGCCTACAAAGGCTCGGTGATGCTGTAGGCCGGGTCTGTGACCTGGCACCTCTGCCACCTCAGAGAGGTGGCCTACAGCGGTGAGAAATGCCTTGCATGAACGCATCGGTTTTTCACCGTTTGCTCATGCATGTCGATTCGTCTCATCGTCATCTGCGCCGGCTTGACCGAGTCTGGGTGGATGCGCCGGTCTATTTCATCACCTGCTGTGTGAAAGACCGAAAACCTCTGCTCGCCAATGAGACCGCCATGAGTGTCCCGCATGAGGTTTGGGAGAACGGAGAGTCACTTTACGGTTGGAAGGTCGGCACCTACGTCGTCATGCCGGATCATGTGCACTTTTTCTGTGCGGCTACGGCGGATGCCAAGCCGCTCAGCCTGTTCATCG